>JBIOYB010000089.1:0-12931 GCA_044869915.1 Allorhizocola sp. | reverse complement strand
CGGTTTCTCATTCCGGCAGACCTCCAGCCAAATGTGAAACAGAAGATCCACTATAGGTCATGCCGGGCCGGGCCCCCGCCGCTGGGCGGTAGATTCGCCGTATGCGTGTGCTGTTTGCGAGCCTGGGGTCGGTCGGCCACACCTATCCGCTGATACCGCTGGCCATCGCGGCCCGCACCGCAGGCCACGACGTGCACTTCGCCACCGGCGAGCACGTGCACGGGCCGCTCACCGCCCACGGGCTGCGCCCGTTCCGCCCGGCGGACGCGTTCTACGAGTTCTACGCGGAGGATCTCGAGCCGGAGCTGCGCCGCCTCCGGCCCGACCTGGTCGTGCACGGCTGGGGCCTGCCGGGCGCGGCCATCGCCGCGCGGCGGCTCGGGATCCCGAGCCTGTGGCACGGCTTCGGGCGCATGTTCCCCGACGGGATCGGGCTGGAGCGGCCGATGCGCGTCCCGGAGGCCGCCGGGCGGGCGCACCTGGACATCTGCCCACCCTCGTTGCAGGACAAGGGTTTCGTGGCCGGCGAGCACCGCATCGAGCTGCGCCCGGTGCCCTTTTCCGAACCGGGCGCGATGCCCTCCTGGGACGGCCGTCGGCCGGTCATCTATGTGACTTTGGGCACCGCGTTTGGCACGCCCGAGCTGTTGACGACCATCGTCGGAGGGCTGAGCGGGCGGGTCGTGGTGGCCGCAGGCCGGGTGCACCCCAAGGAGGTGGCCGGGCACGACGGCGTGACCGTGCATCCCTGGGTGCCACAGTCCGAGCTGCTGCCCTACGCCGACCTCGTCGTGCATCACGGCGGCAGCGGCACGACCCTCGGCGCGCTCGCGGCGGGCCTGCCGCAGCTGATCCTGCCGCAGGGCGCCGACCAATTCGCCAATGCCGACGTCGTGGCCGCCGCCGGTGCCGCGCTGTGCCTGCGGCCGGGCGAGGTGAGCGCGGAGGCTGTGGCCGAGCACGCCCGCAAACTGCTGTCGGACTCCGGCTTCCGCGACGCCGCCCGCGCCATCGCGGCCGAGATCGCCCGCATGCCGTCGCCCGACGAGGTCGCCCGCATGCTCCCGGCCTACGCCGACGGCTGGCCCACCTAAAGGCCCGCCTGCGCCACGGCCGTTCACCCAACCCCGTCTGCGTCTGGGCGCGCGCCGCGCGTGGCGGCCGCCGATGCGGCCACCACGCACAGCACCGCGATCCACTGCGACCAGCGCAGCGACTCCTGGAGCACGATGAGGCCGATGAGTGCCGCCACTGCTGGTTCGAGGCTCATCAGGATGCCGAAGACGCGCGGTGGGATCCTGCGTAGTGCTTCCAGATCCAGCGAGTACGGGATCACCGACGACAACAGTGCCACGCCGAGCCCCGCAACCAGGACCCACGGCTGGATCAGCGCCGTCCCGCTTTCGGCCACGCCGAATGGCACAGCCACCAGTGCCGCGACGGCCATCCCCAGAGCTAGACCATTGCCTTGCGTGGTGTGGCGGCCCAGCGCCGCACCGACCAGGATGTACAGGCCCCAGCACGTTCCCGCGGCGAGGGCGAAGAGAAAACCGACAAGGTTGAGGTCGCCACGTCCCTCCAGCAGCAGGACGACACCGCCCGCCGCGAGCACGGCCCAGAAAGCGTCAAGCCATCGCCTCGACCCGGCCAGGGCCACCGCCAGCGGCCCGAGGAACGAGATGGTGACCGCGATCCCCAGCGGGATCCGGGCCAGCGCCAGGTAGAAGCACAGGTTCATCAAGCCGAGAATCACGCCGTAGCCGGCCACCACTGTCCACGTGCGACGATTCATGCGCAGTGACGGCCGCCACAACAGCATCAGCACCGCCGCCGCGAGGAACAGCCGCAACGCGAAGGTCCCGAAGCTGCCCACCGCGCTGAACAGATGCTTGGCCAACGCCGAGCCCAGCTGAACGCTGACGATGCCGAGCAGCACCAGTGCCGGTGGCGGGATCGCGTCGAAGGCACGTCCGGCCGGCGCGGTCAGGCAGGATCGGGCAGACCAGCCGCGTTTGGTCCTGCCGGCATTCATGGCGGCCGCTCGTGGACTATCGGCGATCGGGCGCCGCGCGTCACGTGATTTTTCCAAGATCCCGTCGCCCGGCAAGCTCGGCCAGGTGGCTCAGCGAGTTGGTGAAATGCTCAGGGCCGAACGGCGGGAAGTGGATGTACTCCCGGATGGACCGCGGCACCGCCGACCAGTCGTAGGTGAGCGTGACCTCCGTTTCGGACGGGCCGAGCGGCGCAAGATCGTAACGCCAGAACCAGCCGCCGAACTCAAGGTGACCGTCGCCCTTCTCGTATCCCGTCAGCCAGCCGATGGCACGCGGCGAGTCGAACACGTGGACCTTGTTGGCCGTCCGGTAGTCACCGTCCGGATGGTTGGGGTGATACATGTCCATCCGGAAGATCTGCCCCACCTCGGTCAGCGGCGCCCGGTCGACAGGTTCCTGAACCCGGCCGGTGCCATCGATCGAAGCATGGGTCGTCGGGTCCGCCAGCACCGCGAACACCCTGGCGGCGGGCACGGCGAAGGTCAGGGTGGCGCTCACGTTGTCCTGGTCCATGGTGCACGCTCCTTGTCATCTCAGCTGAGGCTCAGCATGTAGACGACACGGCGACGCAGAACTCATCGGTCGGGTGGGCGCACCAATCGAGCAAGATCATGCCCCATGCCACGGCCTCACCAACTGAGAAACTCCCTGAGGGAACCTGCCCACAGGAAAGGCCGGCTTACGGAAAGGTAAGCCGGCCTTTGAGCGCACAACGGGTAAAACTAATGGGTTTCGATCTTTTCTTTTTCTTTTTCTCTTTCTACCTGCTTCGGCGGCGCCGGCTCCTCGATCGGCTTGAAGAAGCCCTTCACCGCCGGGGCCAGCGCACCGAGCCGGTTCATCTTCTTCGGCACGGACGCGCCGACGTAGGGCAGCTCGCCGTGGCCGTCCCCGTCGACCGGGGCGAGCGGCTGGTGTATCTCGACGAACCGGCCGTCCGGCAGGAGCCGGATGATGCCGGTCTCGACACCGTGCGCGAGCACCTCACGGTCGTGCTGCTGCAGGCCGAGGCAGATGCGCCGGGCCAGGTAGTAGGCCAGCGGCGGGAGCACGAGCAACCCGATCCGGCCCGCCCATGTCATCGCGTTGAGGCTGATGTAGAACTTGTCGGCGATGATGTCGTTGCCGCCCGAGAACGCCAGCACCAGGTAGAACGTGATGCCGGCGGCACCGAGGCCGGTCCGCTCGGGGTTGTCACGCGGGCGCTGGGGCAGGTTGTGGAACGCCTTGTCCTTCTTGATGCGCGCCTCGATGTAGGGATAGAACATCGGGACGACCGACAGCAGGCCAGGCAGCACCACGGTCGGCCAGAACAGGGCTGGGATGGTGTAGCCGTTGCCAAACAGGCTGAACCGGATCTCCCACGCGGGCATGAGCCGGGTCGAGCCGTCGAGGAACATGACATACCAGTCGGGCTGGCTGCCCGCCGACACGACCGCCGCCTCGTATGGCCCGAACAGCCAGATCGGGTTGATCTGGAACAGCCCGCCCATCAGCGCGATCACGCCGAACACGAGCATGAAGAAGCCGCCCTGCTTCATGACGTAGCGCGGGAACATGCGCTCGCCGACCACGTTTTCGTTGGTCCGCCCCGGGCCCGGCCACTGCGTGTGCTTCTGCACGAACACCAGTCCGATGTGGATGGTGATCAACGTCAAGAGGATGAGCGGCAACAAGAACACATGCAGGATGTAGAGCCGGTCGAGGATCACATCACCCGGGAACTCCCCGTTGAACAGCGACGTCGTCACCCACGAGCCGACCACTGGGACCGACAGCATGATGGCCGAGGCGATCCGCAGGCCCGTGCCCGACAGCGCGTCATCCGGCAGCGAGTAGCCCGCGAAGCCCTCGGTGAAGCCCAGCCAGAACAGCAGCAGGCCGAAGACCCAGTTGAGCTCGCGCGGCTTGCGGAACGCGCCGGTGAAGAAAATGCGCGCCATGTGCACCACGATCGCGGCCATGAACAGCAGGGCCGCCCAGTGGTGCATCTGCCGCATGATGAGACCGCCGCGCACGTCGAACGAGATGTTCAGCGACGTCTCATAGGCCCGCGACATGTGCACGTCGCGCAGCGGCAGATAGGAACCCTGGTAGGTGACCTCCTGCATCGACGGATCGAAGAAGAGCGCCAGGAAGGTCCCCGTCAGCAGCAGGACGATGAACGAGAACAGCGCGATCTCGCCCAGCAGGAACGTCCAGTGGTCGGGGAAGACCTTGTTCAGGATGGACCGAAGCGGCGTGGCCACCTTGTAGCGGTCGTCGATCGCGCCCGCGGTGGCGGCCGGCAGCTGCTTCATATCAAATCTGCGTCGTTTCATGCTTCAGGCTTCTCCCAGAACGCGGGGCCGACGGGCACGCCGTTGAAGTCGTTCTTGGCCACCAGGAAGCCCTCCTCGTCGAGCTCCAGCGGCAGCATCGGCAGCCGCCGGGTCGCGGGGCCGAAGATGGGCTTCGCGTTGTCGGTGATGAGGAACTGCGACTGGTGGCACGGGCAGAGCAGGCGGTTGGTCTCCTGCTCGTACAGGCTCGCCGGGCAACCCGCATGCGTGCATATCTTCGAGTATGCGACGAGGTTGCCCGCCATGGGATCCCCTGCCCTGGTGTTCTGCGGGTAGTTCACGAGATTTTGGCGGAGCTTGACCGCGTCGTCCTCGCGCAGCCGGATCAGCAGCACCGGCGAGTCGGCGTGCTCGTTGGTGGTGCCGCCCGGAATGCCCGGAAATGCGGTGATCTGGCCGCCCACGCTGATGTCCTCGGGACGGATCGCGGTCACGCCGTCCTCGCGCACCAGGCGGACCTTCTTGCCACCGTTGACCGCCGGATCCCAGCCGGTGTGGAAGAGGATGTCCGGGCGGTGCGGATCCTTGATCATCATGCCGACCGGCACCGCCAGCGCCGCCGCGCCAAGACCCACGGCGGGTGCCGCCAGCGCCACCTTCAGCAGTGGCCGCCGGGTAAGACCCAGTTCCTCTCCAATGAATTGCAACGTGGTACCGGTCAGAGCCCGCTCGGCGGGATCCGAGCCGCCATCGTGGCGGTCCTGCAGCGCGATCTCGTGCGCGAGCAGCTTCTTGCCCCAGGTGAGGATGCCCAGCCCGAGGAACAGCAGCGACAGCCCCAGCATCAGGCCGAGGATGGGTGTGAACCCCTTGCTCGCCGTGTTGCCCGGCTGATACTCCCAGCCGTCCACCGACAGCGGCCAGGTGAACGGCCACCACACATATGCCAGCACGAACAGGACCGCGGCCAGCCCGCTGAGCATGAACATGCCCGCGACGATGCGCGTCATGCGCTTCTCCGCCCGCGAGCCCGGCACGAACTGCGGCTCGTAGTGGACGATCTCGACGCCGTCCTTTTCGCTTGCGCCCTCGCGCACGACCTCAAACCGGGTGGGACCGGTGCCGTTGCCGGCGCCCCTACCAGTGCCAGTGCTCATGACTTACCCGCAATCCACAGCGCCGCGAAGGCCAGGATGACCATGCCGAACAGGAAGATGGCCACGCCCTCGGTGACCGGGCCGAAACGGCCTAGACCCCAGCCGCCCGGATCGGTGTCGGACTTCAAGTTTTGCACGTACGCGATGACGTCGTACTTTTCCTGGGGCGAGAGCTGGTTGTCGCCGAAGACCGGCATGTTTTGCGGGCCGGTGAGCATGGCCGCGTAGAGCTGACGGTCGGTGCTCGGCTCCAGCGACGGGGCGAACTTGCCGCTGGACAGCGCGCCGCCGCCTGCCGAGAAGGCGTGGCACGACGAGCAGTTGACCCGGAACAGCTCGCCGCCGTGGGCGATATTGCCCTCGGGCGCGTTTTCGCCCTGGAATGAGACCTCCGGACCGCCGCCGAGCTCCTGGATGTATTGCGCGAGCTGCCGGATCTCGTCGGGGTTGGTGATCTGCGGCGGCTTGCGCTCGATCTGCGCGCTCTGCCCCGCGGCCGGCATCCGGCCGGTCTCGACCTGGAACTCCACCGCGGCCGCGCCCACACCGATCAGGCTCGGCCCGCGCCCCTCGACGCCCTGCGCGTTAGTGCCGTGACACGTGATGCAGCTCGTCTCGTAGAGCTTGCGGCCCTCCTGCGCGGCCGCGCTCAGCTGGCCGGGCGCATTGGCCTGCGCGCTCGGTGACACGAGGGCGTAGATGCCGCCCGCGAGCACAAGCGCCGCGAACATGCGCAGCGCCGCAATGGCCCGCCGCCGAGCGCGGCTTGGGCCGCGCCTTGGGTTACGCGAGTCCACTCATCGCCTCCAGCAGATAGATCATGAAGAACAGGCCGACCCACACGACGTCGACGAAGTGCCAGTAATAGGACACGACGATCGCCGAGGTCGCCTGGGCGGGCGTGAATCGGCCCATCGTCGTGCGGATCATGTAGATGATGAAGGCGATCAGACCGCCCGTGACATGCAGGCCGTGGAAACCGGTGGTGAGGTAGAACATCGAGCCGTAGCCGTCGGTGTTGATCTTTATGCCCTCGTGCACCAACGTGCGATATTCGTTGACCTGACCGAGCACGAAGATGAGCCCCATCACAAAGGTCAGCGCAAACCAGCGGCGCAGGCCGTGCACGTCACCGCGCTCCGCCCGCAGCACGCCGATCTGGCAGGTCACCGAGGACAGCACCAGGATGATGGTGAACACAAGCGCATACGGCAGGTTGAGCTCGGGATAGTGCTCCCGCCACTGGCTGTAATCCGCCGCGCGGATCGCGAAGAACATCGCGAACAGCGCCGCGAAGAACATAAGCTCGCTGGAGAGCCAGACAATCGTCCCGACGCTGACCATGTTTGGCCTGGTCAACGAATGGATCCGGCTCTTGTCGATACTGGCTGAGGCCGCAGTCACGCGATGATTATTGCCCTCGTGCAGCATCCATGAGCATCGGGGGGTACCGGTCGGGCCCCGTACCACCACCGAAGCCCCTGACATAGCCTGGCTACGTGCCCCAGTTCTCCGTAGAAGCGCTGTTCAGCCAGGCTCGGCTCGACTCGTGGCTCGCGGTCGGGTTGCTCGTCGCGGCCGCGCTCTACCTCTACGGCGTGCACCGGTTGCGGGTGCGCGGCGACAAGTGGCCCGTTTCACGCACGCTCCTGTTCCTCGGGCCCGGGCTCGCCTCGATCGCGGTGGTGACGCTGAGCGGGATCGGCGCCTACGACACGACCCTCATCAGCGTGCACATGGTGCAGCACATGGTGCTGTCGATGGTGGCGCCCATCTTCCTGGCTCTGGGCGCGCCGGTGACACTCGCCCTGCGGACCCTCAAAAAGAAGCCCAGGGCCATGCTTCTGAAGGCGCTGCACAGCCGGGTGGCCAAGGTGCTGGCGTTCCCGCTCGTGTCGTTCGGCATCTTCGTGCTCAACCCGTTCGCCCTGTATTTCAGCAGCCTCTACGAGCTGACCCTGAGCAACGAGTTCCTGCACGAGTTGATGCACGCGCACTTCCTCCTGACCGGCTGCCTGTTCTTCTGGCCCCTGGTCGGGCTCGACCCGCTGCCCGGCCGCTGGCCCTACCCGGCGCGTGCCCTGCTGATGGTGCTCAGTGTGCCGTTTCACACCGTGCTCGGGCTGACCATCATGCAGTCGGCGACCCTGCTCGGCGGGGAGCACTACCGGTCGCTCGGGCTGTCCTGGGTCGACCCGGCCGCCGATCAGGTCACCGCGGGCGGCATCCTCTGGGCGGGCGGGGAGTTCGTCTCGGTCGTGATGCTAGCCGTGCTGGTGGCCCAGTGGATCCAGCAATCGCGCCGCGAAGCGGCTCGAGTGGACCGTGAATTGGACAGGATGGAGGCTGGGCTAGGATCCGTGCCATGACCGCCACGCACACCGTGCTTCTCTACAGCGACGACCCGCAGGTCCGGGAGCGCATGCGGCTCGCCATCGGCACGAAGCCCCGCACCGAGCTGGAGATCGAGTTCGTCGAGGCGACGGGTTACGACCAGTGCATCAGGCTCATCGACGACTACCAGATCGATCTGGTGGTGCTCGACGGCGAGGCGGCGCCGGCCGGCGGCCTCGGCATCGCCCGCCAGCTCAAAGACGAGCTCAAGGACGCGCCACCCACGTGCGTGGTGATCGCCCGCTCGGCCGACCGATGGCTTGCCGCATACGCTAAGGTCGATGCCACCCTGCTGCACCCGCTCGACCCGGTGACCACGGCCGCCGCCGTCGCCGACCTGCTCACCACGAGGGTCACGCCTGTTTAACGGAGGGCCACATGGCCTGGAAAGACCTGCTCGGCGCGCTCGTCCGCCGGGAAGAGCTCAGCGCCGACGACGCCGCGTGGGCCATGGAGCAGATCGTCACGGGTGAGGCGACGCCCGCCCAGATCTCTGGCTTCGCGTTGCTGTTGCGTGCCAAGGGCGAGACGGCGCAGGAGCTGAGCGGCCTGGTGCGCTCGTCGCTCGGGCACGCGCTGCCGGTCGAGCAGACCGAGGCGCAGCGCGTGGCGACCGTCGACGTCGTGGGCACGGGCGGGGACCAGTCGCACACGGTCAACATCTCGACGATGGCCGCGCTGGTGACGGCCGGCGCCGGGGTGCGGGTCATCAAGCACGGCAACCGGGCGGCGTCCTCGTCGTGCGGCACGGCTGATGTGCTCGAGTTCCTGGGCATCCCGCTGGACTTGGGCCCTTCGCAAGTGGCGCAGGTCGCCGACGAGGCCGGCATCGCGTTCTGCTTCGCGCAGCGGTTCCACCCGGGCGCGCGGCACGCCGGCCCGGTCCGCAGCCAGATCGGCGTGCCGACCTTCTTCAACTTCCTTGGCCCGCTGACCAATCCGGCCCGCCCGCGCTCGGGCGCCATCGGGTGCGCCGACCCGCGCATGGCTCCGCTGATGGCCCAGGTTTACGCCGACCGGGGCGACACGGTGTTCGTGATGCGCGGCGAGGACGGGCTCGACGAGTTCACCACCGCCGGGCCGACCCGGATCTGGTTCGCCAGCGGTGGCCGGGTGAGCGAGACCACCTTGGACGCGGCCGACTTCGGCATCGCCCGCTCCTCCGCCGGTGATCTGCGGGGCAACGACGCGGCGTTCAACGCCGGCGTGATCCGTGGTGTGCTGGGCGGCGCGCCCGGCCCGGCCCGCGACGCCGTGCTCATCAACACCGCCGTCGCCCTCACCGCACACGAGTGGGCGTCGACTGGCGTGGTGGGCGACCTCAAGAGCACGTTGCAGGCCAACCTTTCCCGGGCTGCGGCGTCCATTGACGACGGTGCGGCGACGTCCACATTGGAGCGGTGGATCGCCGCCGCACAGCGGGCCTCGCCGGCCTAGCGTCACGCCTTCTTCGGCTTGATCGGGACCGTGCGCACCAGCAGGTAGGCGACGGTCCCGGCCACCACGACGGCGGCAAAGTCCGTCAACGGCCCCAGGCCCTTCCCGCCCGTGTAGGCGATGTCGAGGGCCGCCGCCACCGGAAACATGGCCACGGGCGCGAGCAGGATGGCCCACCACACGCGCATGCGGTAGAAAGACAGCGCGATCACGCAGCCCGTGAGCATGAAGGCCAGCCGGGCCAGCACGCCCTGGGCAAGGGTGGCCGGCGTCGGCATCGGATAGGGCGCGGTCAGCACGTCCATGATCCCGTCCGCGCGGTACACGAGAATCTCCACACCCTGCCCCACAAGCGTCAGCAGTCCAAACAGGACAGATGATCCGAGCGCGAAAATCCCCACTCCCGCAGCGTATTCGCGGCGAGTGATGCCGTTGGCCACTATTACGGGCAACCCGGCGCTGCCGATCATGGTGCCCATCACGAACAGGAACCACATCGGCGCCTGCGTCCCGGCCGTCTGCCACGCGCTCATCTGACTCGTATGGATCACCCAGGGCCCGAAGACGTCCAGGCTCATCATGAGCGCCATCAGCACGATAGACATGATCAACCAGAACCAGGCGTAGATCATCCCGTACTGCCGCGTCAAATGCCTGACCACACTGCTCATCGGTTCACCCCACTCGTCAGGTGCACGAAAAGGTCTTGCAGCGAAACGGGTCCGAGCTCCAGCCCGGCGAGCTTGGCGGCGCGCACCTGTTCCGGCTCGAGCGTGCCGTAGACGGTGACCGACTTCGTGCCGCCCAGCCGCTGCTCCCCCAGCACGGTCAGGCCTGCGGCAAACATGTCCACCACGTCGGCCGGCCCCGTGACCGAGACACCACGGGCGCGCAGCGCGTCGGCCTCGTCGTGCGCCACCAGCCGCCCCCGATCGATGATCACGACCTCCTCGAACAGGGACGCCACCTCCTCGATCAGGTGCGTCGAGATGATGAACGTGCGCGGATGGGCCGTGTAGTCGGCGAGCAGCTCGTCGTAGAAGGCGTAGCGCGAGGGCGCGTCCATGCCCAGGTATGACTCGTCGAAAATCGTCAGCGGCGCCCGGCTGGCCATGCCGAGCACGATGCCCAGCGCCGACTTCTGGCCCCGCGACAGGCTCTGCACCGTCTTGCGCAGCGGCAGGTCGAACCGCTCCACCAGGCGTTGCGCGTATTCACCGTCCCATGTGGACCGAAGCTGGCCGGCCGTGCGCAGGACGCCCCTGACCCGGTCGGTGTCGTAGACGTCGCCGCTCTCGCGGATCAGGCAGATCTGCCGCACCATCGCGGCGTTTTCGAACGGCTCGGCCCCGTCGATGAGCACCCGGCCGCCGGTCTGCCGGCGAAACGCCGCGAGCACCGACAGCAGGCTCGTCTTGCCGGAACCGTTGCGGCCCAGCAGCCCGTAGATCTTGCCGCCCGCCAACCGGAACGACAGTCCGTCGAGCGCGTGTACATCGCCGAAGCGCAGGCGCAGGTCGTCGACCTCAATCCCGAGTGTCACGGGACACACCGTCCTTGTTCTTGATTTCGAGGTGGTTGATGATCTCGTCCAGCGGGATGCCGATGGCGCGCGCCTCGGCGAGCATCGGCGTGACCACGTCGACGAAAAACCGTTCGCGCCGTTGGGCTCGCAGCCGCTCGCGCGCGTCCGAGCTGACGAACATGCCGATGCCGCGGCGCTTGTAGAGGAATCCCTCTTCGATCAGCTGATGGAAGCCCTTGGCCGCGGTGGCCGGATTGATCCGGTAGAACGCCGCGTATTGGTTGGTGGACATCACCTGCTCGTCCGCACCCAGGTCGCCGTTGAGGATGTCTCGCTTGATCTTCTCGGCGATCTGGTGGTAGATCGGGCTGCGCTCGTCAAAGCTCATGGGTTCATGGGTCCGTCGGTTCTTTACTCATGTAATGAACCATAGAGCCGCGCCATCCGCCTGTCAACGACGGCCGTCAAGAGTGGCCGATACGATATGCGCCCAGGCAAACCGCGCGGCCGAGTGGCGCGGACGATAGCGCCGTTCCCGGCAACGGATCGATCTCACAAAGATCTAGTGCGAGGCGCTTTTGGCACACAACCCGGCGAGCAACGCAGCCAGCGGGCAAACGGACCCGCAGGGCGGGATTCCGCGAGGGTAAAGGACCCACGGACGGGAGATTCCGCGAGGGCCATTTGCCCGCTGGCCAGGCGCACGCCGGGGCCGTGTGCGCTTTTGGCCCACAACCCGGCGAGCAACGCAGCCAGCGGGCAAACGGACCCACAGGGCGGGATTCCGCGAGGGCCATTTGTTCGCTGGCCAGGCGCACGCCGGGGCCGTGTGCGCTTTTGGCACACAACCCGGCGAGCAACGCAGCCAGCGGGCAAATGGACCCGCGGAATCAGTGTGAGGCGGTGCGGCGGGTCCCTGTGTAGTACTCGAAGAGCAGGGCGCACGCGGTGAACAGGACGCCGACGATGCCGACCGCGATCAGCCACCACATCCAGAATATGAGCCCGAAGCCGGTGACCGCGGCGGCCGCGGCGATGCCGAACGGCCAGTAGCTGCCCGGCGAGAAGAAGCCCACCTCGCCCGCGGCGTCGGCGATCTCGGCGTCGTTACGGTCTTCCGGGCGCAGGTCGATGCGGCGCGACACGAACCAGAAGTAGGTGCCGCACATCAGCACCAGCAGCCCCGACAGGATCAGCGCGGTCGTGCCGATCCAGTCGTTGCCGGGCGGCACCAGCCCGCTCCACCACCAGTAGACGGCCGCGCACGCGAACAGGAAGACGGCGAGCCCGACGAACAGCTTGTATTCGGTCTTCACTGGCCTGCCTCCCTGGCCGAGTCGGGCTTGGTCGGGAACGGGTAGGTCGTGATGGCGTATGGCGACGTCGGCGACCCCTCGGCACCGGTGTAGCCGATCGCCTCCATCGCCTCGGTCTGATTCTTGCCCGACTTGAGCGCCTGCAGATAGGCGTCGAACTGGTCGACAGGCACTGCGACAAGCTCGAAGTTCATCATCGAGTGGTAGGTGCCGCACAGCTCGGCGCACCGGCCGACGTAACGGCCGACCTCATCGATCGTGACCTCGAACACGTTGTGCACGCTGCCCGGGAACACGTCTCGCTTGAACAGCAGCTCCGGCACCCAGAAGGAGTGGATCACGTCCTGGGCGTGCAGCTCGAACCGGATCGTCTGCCCCACCGGGAGCACGATCAGCGGGATGACCTCGCTGCTGCCCGTGGTCGACGCGACGACCTGCGGCTCCGCGCCCTTGGGGGTCGGGCCGGAGAGGTAGTTGAACTGCCAGTTCCACTTGAACGCGACCACTTCGACCGTGTTGTCGGGGTTGGCCGAGACCTCGTTGACCCGGGTCTGCACGACTGCCGTGTAGTAGAACAGCACGGCGATCACGATGAATGGGGCGACCGTGTACAAGATCTCCAGTGGCATGTTGAACCGGGTCTGCGGCGGGAGCTCCTCGGTGCCGCGCTTGCGGTAGCGGACGATGCACCAGAAGATCAGGCCCCAGACGAAGACGCCGACCGCCAATGCAGCGACAACCGAGCCGATCCACACGTCGTACATCC
>JBIOYB010000088.1:0-3311 GCA_044869915.1 Allorhizocola sp. | reverse complement strand
CCCCCCCCCCCCCCCGCCCACGTCCCCACCCCGCGCAAACCCCCACCCGCACCCCCGCGGCCCCGCACCCCCGCGGCCCCCGCACCCTCCACGATTCAAGCGCCGCTCGAAAGCTCGCCCTCCCGATCACGCAACACCCGGAACACCCGATAAGACACCGCCACCAACGGCACGGCCACGATCGCGCCGGCGATGCCCGCGGTCAGGGAGCCGGCGAAGACGGCGACGACGACCGCGACCGGGTGCAGGCGCACCTGGTGGCCCACGATGAACGGCTCGAGGAAGTTGCCCTCCAGCTGCTGCACCGCGATCACCGCGCCGAGCGCCAGCAGCGCGTCGACCGGGCCGTTGGCCGCGAGCGCCACGAGCACGGCGATGCTCCCGCTGATGGTCGAGCCGATGTAGGGCACGAACCCGCCCACGAAAACCAGCAGCGCCAACGGAAGCGCGAACGGCACGCCGATGAGCGTCAGCGCCACGCCGATGCCGATGGCGTCGATCGCCGCGACGGCCATCGTGCCCCGGATGTATCGGGTCAGCGTCTCCCACATGGCCTCGCCCACCTCGTGCGTGGTCAGCCGCGCCCGCTCGGGCAGCTCGCCGAGGAACCAGCCCCACATCCGCGGCCCGTCTTTGAGCAGGAAGAAGGCCACGAACAACGCGAGCACGATCGCCGCGAGGATCTCCACGACCGTCAGCGCGCCCGCGAGCGGGTTGGTGCCCGGCGCCAGCCGGACGGACGCCTCCCGGAACATTTGGTTGAGCTGCTCCTCGCTGATGGGCAGCACGTTGGCCACGAAGGCGCGCAGCCGCTCCGCGCCCTCCTCCAACCGGCCCGCCAGATCACCGAACTGGGTGGAGGCTACATTCCACACCAGCACGGCGGGCGTGACGAACGCGGCAAGCAGGATGAGCAGGCACAGCAGCGCGCCGAGCGCCCGGTGCACCCGCAGCTTGTGCAGGCCCATCAGCACCGGCTCGAACAGCGCCGCGATGAGCATGGCCGCGATCAGCGCGAGCACGAGCGACGCCAACTGGACCGCGATGAACCCGAGCACGAACAACGCGCCCGCCATCAGCAGCAGGCACCCGCTGATGACCGCGCCCTGCCACAACCAGTCGGGCATGCCGCGTCTCAACGGCCGTCCCTCGCTCATGAACCCACCTAACCACTTCGCTGTGACATTCACGCCCACTGGTCCGGATTAGAACAGGACAAAAGACCTATAGCCTTTCGGCCCTGTGACGATGGCCATACCCCGTGCCAAAATGCGCGCGTGACCGACACCCCCGATACCCCCGACGGCGCCATCGACACCACGCCCTACGCCCATGACGGGTCGGCCGACATCGGCGTGCTCGTGTGCCACGGATTCACCGGCTCGCCGCACAGCGTGCGACCGTGGGCGCGCCACCTAGCCGCGCAGGGCTGGAGCGTAAGCCTGCCGCTGCTGCCTGGGCACGGTACCGACTGGAAAGACTGCAACCGGACCACCTGGCTGGATTGGTATGCCACGGTGGACTCCGCGTTCACCGAGCTGAAGCAAAAGTGCGACCGGGTGTTTGTGTGCGGGCTGTCGATGGGCGGCACGCTCGCGCTGCGCCTGGCGCAGGAGCACGGCGAGGCGGTGGCGGGCGTCATCGTGGTCAACCCCTCGGTCATCATGGTGCGCTGGGACACGAAGTTTCTGCCCGTGCTGGCGCGCCTCGTCCCGTCGGTCGCGGCCATCGGCGACGACATCGCCAAGCCTGGCATCGTGGAGGGCGCCTACTCGCGCACGCCCGTGCGGGCGGCGGCCTCGCTGCGCGCCTTCCAGACCGTGGTGCGGCGCGGCCTCGCCCGGATCACGCAGCCGCTACTGGTGTTGCACTCCGCCACCGACCATGTCGTCGATCCGGTCAACAGCGAGCTCGTCCTCAAGGGAGTGTCCTCTGCGGACAAGCTGGAGGTCGTGCTGAAGGACAGCTATCACGTGGCGACGCTCGACCACGACGCACCGTCCATTTTCGACGGTACGGTCGATTTCATCAGGCGCCTGTCCTAACGTCACGTCACGCGGACTATGTGCCGTAGGAGCGCGACCGCTTCGGCCTCGCCCCGCCGGTGCCCGGTCTTGCGGTGGCCCTCCAAGGCGCGGCGCGCGTAGTCCAGGGCCTGCAGCGGCGCGCCGATGCCCAGGTGTGCCCGTGCGGTCGCGGTCAACGCCAAGCCCCGCAGCACCGCAAACCGGCACTGCTGCGCCAGATGCAGCGCATCGAGGCCATATCTGAGGGCGTCGTCGTGCCGGCCGATGGCCGCGTAGGCATTCGCCATGCCGACGCGCGCCTTCACGCCCTGGTATGCGCCGTGCGTGCTCCGGGTCAGGCGCAGCGCCATCCGATGGCTCTCCAGCGCGGCGCCGTGGTCGCCCCGCAGGCTGTGTATCACGCCGACGGTGTTCAGCGCGTCCATCTCCTTGAGCGTGAAGCCCATCGCACGGGCCGTTTGCCTCGCGTCCTCGGCGTGCCCGAGCGCCACCTCGTGGTCGCCGGCATCGCCATACACGGCCGCGAGCGACACCAGCACGCCGGTCTCGCAGAATCGATTGCCGGACTCCTGGCACAGCGTCCGGCACAGGTCCAGGTGGTGCAGCGCTTCGGCGATGCGGCCGAGCTGACGGAGCGTGGCACCCAGGCTGGCGTGGGCTTCGACGGCCCGGCGCGGCACCGCGGCCCGCTGAAACGTGACGATCGCCTCCTCGAGATGCCGCGCCGCCGCTTCGAGCTCCCCCTGGGTGCGATACAGCGTCCCGAGATTGGCCATGGCGACCGCCACACCGATCGTCCATCCGGTTTGGCGGTTGACCTCCAGCGCCCAGGTGAAGTGCTCGACCGCCCGCTCCAACTGCCCTGTCTCGCCGTACACGATGCCCAGGTTGCTGTGGGCTGTGGCTTCGCAATCCCGCCAGCCGGTCCGGCGGCTCAGTGCGAGCGCCCGTTCGAGGCAGGCGATCGCCTCGTCATGGCGCCCCTCGCCGTGGTGGACGTGCGCCACATCCTGGTGCAGCAACGCCATGGCGTGCTCGTCGCCCTCCGCTGTGGCCGCGTCCAGCCCGGCCCGTGCGACGGCGAAACGCTCGGCCCGGTGCCCGTGGCGCACGAGATGACCGCGTAACGCGCTGGCGAGCAGCCACGCCAGCGGGCGCCGGCCCGATCCGGCCATGGCCACGCACGCCGCCACGAGGTTGGCCTGCTCGGCGTGCAGCCAAGCGGTCGCACCGCTCCGGTCGGCGAAGGGTGCGGCGCCCGCGTCAAAGTTCTTTTCTTTTGTG
>JBIOYB010000087.1:0-34322 GCA_044869915.1 Allorhizocola sp. | reverse complement strand
GATAGGTCCGGCCCGCCTGATACGACTGCGGCTGCTGCAGCTGCGCCGACGCCGACTCACCGTCGGGGCTGAACTCGTAGAACACCGACACCCAACGCGCGCCGCCGTCGGTGTTGAATTACTCCGTCCGGGCGGACGGCAGGTCGAACAGGATCCCTATCGAATCCAGGAAGGTGAGCGGCCCGGGCCCGATCGCCCAAGCGCCCTTCACCCCGAGGTTGCCGGGGTCCTGAACGGCGTGCCGGGCCACGACCTTTGCCAGGTCGCGGTCGCGGACCACGTGGGTCGCGCCGGTCACCATGCGGCCGTTGGTGATCCAGGCCAGGTTATACACGTCGGGGCTGTTGGCCGGGTCGCCGTTGGCGTCGAGGCGCGCCCATGTGCCGCTGACCTGTGCGGTGAACCCGTCGACGGGGCGCGGCGGGCCGAAATGCAGCGTTTGGAGCCCGTCCAGGTTTTCGCCCGCGATGCCCACGGGCACCGGACCGTCCGGTGTCGTGGTGATGCCGATCACCTGGCCGAACACCTGCGTCTCACCGGGCCGCGGCAGAGTGATCGAGACCGGCCTGCTCAACCGGCCGTCGACTTCGACGGTGCGGTCGGCGGTCAGCTCGAGCCTTGGCTGCGCGCCGAACATGAGCCGCGGTGGCTGCTCCGGGTCTTCCGAGAAGTCGAGCTGCAGCGTGTACAGCGTGTAGGTGCCCTTCGGCACCCGGATGGCGGCGGTCTGCCGATCGGACACCAGCTCGTGGAAGCCGGCCTGGTCGGTCCGGAACAGCAGCGAGTCGTGCACGTCCGGCGCCTGTCCGTCCCGGTTGGTCTGCGACAGGGTCAGGTCGTAGCTTTCGACCTCCTTCTCGACCCCGAATGGTGTCTGTACCAACGAATCGCCAGCGGTGGCCACGAGCCTGCCCAGTGCGAACCCGTCAGGTGATGCCACGCGTGTGTCGGCGGTCAGCGTGACGGAGGCCTTGCCCCCCGCCGGCACCGTCAGGCTCGTGGCGCTGAGCGTAAACATGCCCGCCGGTCCCACCGAGTCAAACGCCAGCGACAGCGTCACGTCCGACACCCCGATGTTTTGGTACGTCACGGTCTTCGTCACCGGCGTGTCGTCGCCGTGCGGCCACACCTGCCGACCGAAACTGACGCTCGGCGGATCGGCAAAAACCGTCTGGCTGATCGCACGAGCCACATCCACCCGCCCGGCACCCTGATCCAACACCGTCTGCCCCGGCTGCGGCGCAGCCGACGCCATCAACGCGGCCTTAAGCTGGGCGGCGGTGAGATCGGGCCGCCGCTGCGCCAGAATCGCCGCCGCACCGACCACATGCGGCGTGGCCATCGACGTCCCCGACCCGGCGACATAATAATTGCCCGGCCCGCCACCAGCGGAGGTGCTCAACGCCGCAACCACACCCACGCCCGGCCCCGTGATGTCAGGCTTGAGCGCAGAATCACCCACACGCGGCCCACGGCTGGAAAAGTCGGCGATCGCGTTGGACTTATCAACCGCGCCGACGGTCAGCGCCGCATCCGCCGCACCCGGCGAGGCCACCGTGGTCGGCTGGGGACCGCTGTTACCGGCCGCGATGACAAACAACGTCCCGTATTGCTCGGTCAGCGTCTGCACAGCCTGCTCAAGCATATCCACATCGGGCGTATCAGGGCCGCCCAGACTCATGTTCACAGCCTTGGCACCGTTTTCGGCCACCCACTGCATCCCGGCCAGGATCCACGACTCGGCACACCCGTCCAACACGCACACCTTGCCCGCCAACAGTTTCGCACCCGGCGCGACGCCCTTGTAGCGCCCGTTGGATGCCGCTCCGGTGCCCAGAATGGTCGAGCCCACGTGCGTGCCGTGACCGTGGAGGTCCTCGTCAGGCTCTGCCCCCTCGGTGAAGTTCATGCTCGCCTTGATCTGCCCGACCAGATCGGGATGGTTGACGTCCGCACCCGAGTCCAGCAGACCAACGGTCACACCCGTGCCGTCAAAGCCGGCCGCCCATGCCGCCGGAGCACCGATCTGCGGCACACTCACATCAAGCAAGGGCCGGCGCAACCCGTCGAGCCACACCCTGCCTGTGCTGGAGTCGAGCACACCCTTGGTCAGCCCCGTCCACAGTGCACCACCGCGATCGGCCCGCACCGCAAAGCCCTTGACCACCGGCAAGTCCCGCACCACCCGCGCACCCCGACCGGCCAACGCCGCCCGACCCGCCGCGCCGGTCACGATCAGCGGCAGATCCTGACGCTTGTCATAGCCGAACTCCAGCAACGCCGTCACATCGAACAGACGCCGGTCCAGCCGCCCCGCATGCAGCAGCGGCAACGCATCCGACGGCACCACCCGCAGCCGCCCACCCGCACGGCTGGTCAAGAACCGCACCCCGTCGCGGCCCTTCCCCCCTGCGATCGACATCGCACCGCCACCAGCCACGGTCACCCGATCACCCGTGATCAGCGTGACCGTCCGCCCCGTCAACGGGACCGACCGCGCGCCGCCGGTCGTGGTGCCCACCGGCGCCGCGGCGGCTCCGCCCGGTACCAAAGAAAATAGAAGAGCGACGACCAACAGGCCGCCACCCAAACGCTTTCTCATGCATCCCTCCCCGCGGTCAGCACCCACAGCGTGGCCTGCCCGGCCTGAAAGTCGCAGTAGAAGTCGATCCAGGAGCCGTTCAACCCCTGCACGCCCGTGTCGTAGCACTCGGTGTAGGTATCGAAGAAGGCGTAGAGATCCCAGGCGTCCTGCGCGATGTGTCCGGGCGCGGCGCCCGCGGGTGACGCCAGGCCCGGCGCCAGGCCCGGCGCCAGGCCCAGGGTCAGGCCCAGGGTCAGGGCCAATGTCACGGCCAGCCCTGCGACCGTGTTTCTTCGACGAATCATGCACTCTCCCCGATGTTTACTGGCACCGATCTGTCGATGCGCTGCCCGAGGTTAAGGCGGGCCGGTGTATCGGCGGTGTGCTGACGGCGCATTTATTCCCGTCAGGTATACTCGTCGGGTATAGTCGGCCTGCGACGGGAGGTGACGCGCGTGTGGCTTCGGATGCTCGGCCCGGTGCGAGTGCTGGGCGAGGCCGGCTGGGTGCCGGTCCCGGGCGGCCAGCAACGGTTGCTGCTGGCGCTGCTCATGGTGGACGCCGGCCGGATCGTCAGCACCGACCGGCTGATCGACGAGATATGGGGCGCCCGGCCACCGGGCACTGCCGTGAAGATGGTGCACAAATACGTGATGCGGCTGCGGCGGCTGATCACCGGTCACTGTGGCGCGCTGGTGACGTGCGACCACGGATACCAGCTGGCGCTGCACGATGAGGATCTCGACGCGCGCGGGTTTGAGCGGCTGTGCGATTCCGGGCGCGCGGCCCTCGCGAGCGGGCAGTCGGATGCCGCCGCGTCACGGTTTGCCGCGGCGCTCGCGCTGTGGCAGGGGCCCGCTCTCGATGATGTGCCGGCCCGGCCCGCGCTCGCCGCGCGGATCGCACACCTGGAGCAGATCCGGCTGGCCGCCGAGGAGGATCACGCGGCCGCGGTGCTCGACATCGGACGATACCGCGATGTCGTGACGCAGCTGCCGCGGCTGGTCGAGGAGCACCCGCTGCGGGAGCGGCGATGGGCGCTGCTGATGCGGGCGCTGGCCGAGGCCGGCCGCCGGGCGGAGGCGCTCGAGGCGTTCCACCGGGCGCGCCGGCTGTTGCAGGCCGAGCTGGGCCTGGAGCCCGGTCCGGAGCTGCGGGAGCGGGAGGCCCTAATCCTGCACATGTAGAAAAGGGACGGTCTACGGGTAGTAGCGATAGACAGCCTGCGCCACGCACGCGGGCTTGTCGGTGCCGTCGACCTCGACCGTGAAGTCGGCGAGCACCTCGACTCCCCCGCCCTTGACCTCCTCGACCGAGGCGAGCCGCCCGGCGAGACGGATCTTTGTGCCGACCGGCACAGGTGACGGGAAGCGCACCTTGTTGAGGCCATAGTTGACGGCCATTCCGATGCCCCGCATCTCCAGCAGCTCGCCAAACAGGGGGATCAGCAGGGAGAGGGTGAGGTAGCCGTGTGCGATGGTGCCGCCGAACGGCCCGGTCTTGGCCCGTTCGACGTCGACGTGGATCCACTGGTGGTCGTCGGTCGCGTCGGCGAAGGTGTTCACCCGCTCCTGGGTCACCTCCAGCCAGCCGGTGCGGCCGAGGTCGGCCCCGGCCGCCAGCGCCTTCAGTTCCTCCAGGCCGTTGACGGTGATGCTCATGCCAATCCTTCCGTGTTTTGCCGGTGCGCGGCGCGCAGTTGCTTCTTGAGCAGTTTGCCGGTGGCGTTGCGGGGCAGTTCGCCCACGAAGCGATACCACTTGGGAATCTTGTATTTGGCGATCCGCCCGGTCAGGAAGCCGGTGAGCTCCTCGCCGTCGGCCTGCGCGCCGGGGCGAAGCACGACGAACGCGAGACCGACCTCGCCCCACCGCTCGTCGGGCACCCCGATCAGCGCGGCGTCTGCCACGGCCGGGTGTCCGATCAGGACGTTTTCCACCTCGGCCGGGTAGATGTTCTCCCCACCCGAAATGATCATGTCCTTCATCCGGTCGACGATATAGGCATACCCGTCGTCGTCGGTGACGGCCACATCGCCGGAGCGGAACCAGGCCTCATCGGCGAACACCTGAGCCGTCGCCTCCGGCCGTCCCCAATAGCCCGCCATCACGTTGGGGCCCTGCACGATGATCTCGCCCTTCTCCCCCGGCGCGCAGTCGGTCAGGTCGGGCCGGACCACCCGCACGTCGGTGAAGAAGTGCGGCACGCCAGCCGATCCGGCCTTGCTCAGCACCTCGGAACGGTCCAGCAGCAGGGCTCCCGGCGCGGTCTCGGTCATGCCGTAGCCCTGGATGAAGGTCAGCCCGCGCTCCAGATAGGCCCGGATGGTCGTGTCGGGCACGGGCGCGCCGCCGCACATCAGCGTGCGCAGGCTGCTCACGTCGGCCTGCGGCCACTGCGGCAGGTGGGCGATCGTGTTGAACATGGCCGGCACCGCAAACATGAACGTGACCCGATGGCGTGCGATCAGTTCCAGCGCCCGCGCGGGGTCAAACGCCGGCTCGAGCAGCACCCGCCCGCCCTTGAGCAGCGTCGGCAGGCACGTCATGTTGAGGCCCGCGGTGTGAAACAGCGGCGCCACGACGAGAGTCACCTCGTCGCTGGCCAGGTCGGCGTCCACCAGCACGTTGACGCTGTTCCACGTGATGTTGCCGTGGGTGAGCGTCGCGCCCTTGGCCTGGCCCGTGGTGCCGGACGTGTACATGATGATGCACGGATCCTCTTGCGCCACAGGCTCATCGATGGGCTCGGGGGTGCTGCGCGCGAGCATCGGTTCGTATTCGGTGTCCAGCGCCACCGCGTGCGGCACGCCGAGACCCTCCACAATGGACGCCTGTTCCGGTGCGTAGATGAGCACGCGGCTGCCCGAGTCTTCGAGATGGCCGGCCAGTTCCGGTCCCGCGAGGCGCATGTTGAGCGGGACGAACACCGCGCCCAGGGCGCCCGTGGCAAACAGCGTCTCGAGAAACGCCGGATGGTTGGGCCCCAGGTAGGCCACGCGATCCCGGCGGCCGACACCGAGCGCGCGCAGCCCGTGCGCCAGGCGCAGCACCCGCTCGTGCAGTTGCCGGTATGTCCACTCACGACCCTGGTAGACCACGGCCACGCGGTGCGGTGTCTTGCGATCCCGCCGCGCCGTCCACGAACCGATCCCCTGATTGCGCACCGCGCCTGCCCCCTACTCTTTCGTGAGGCCCAGCAGCCGGGCCGCGTTGTCCTTGATGATCTTCGGGCGCACCTCCGGCTTGATCGGCAGCTGCTCGAAGTCGGCCAGCCACCGATCCGGGGTCAGCAGGGGGAAGTCCGATCCGAAGAGCACCTTGTCCTTGAGCAACGAGTTGGCGTACTGGATGAGAATCGGCGGGAAGTATTTCGGCGACCATCCGGATAGGTCAATATATACCTGCGGCTTGTGTGTCGCCACGGCCAAAGCCTCATCCTGCCAAGGGAAGGACGGGTGCGCCAGGATGATCGGCATGCCCGGAAAGTCGGCCGCCACGTCGTCGACATACATGGGATTGGAATACTTCAGCCGGATCCCGCCGCCGCCCGGGGCTCCCGCGCCGATGCCCGTCTGTCCGGTGTGGAAGACGGCCGGCACACCGAGCTCCTCGATCGCCTCATACAGCGGGTAAGCCATCCGGTCGTTGGGGTAGAACGCCTGCACGTTGGGATGGAACTTGAACCCGCGCACGCCGTGCTCCCGCACCAGCCGCCGGGCCTCCCGGGCGCCAAGCCTGCCCTTGGCAGGATCGATGCTGGCGAAGGGGATGATGACATCTGGGTGCGCGGCCGCCGCCTCCGCGATTTCCTCATTTTCTATTTTTGGTACGCCGGTGGCGCTCTCGGCGTCGACAGTGAACACCACGCACGCCATGCGGCGCGAGCGATAGTAGGCCGCGATCTCCGGCAGCGTCGGGCGGCGGTTGTGCTCCACCTTGAAATACTCACCAGACGCCGCTTCCAGCTCCTCCGGCAGCGAGCCCTGCCCACGCGACGACACCTCGGCGTGCGTGTGCACGTCGATCGCGACGAGATCGTCGATTTTCATTGCGGCGCCTTCGGCATGGGGATGCCATACGACTGCGGCTCCCGCCCGACCGACACGCCCCACGCCGCTGCGATGGCGTCGGCGCTCCAGCCGCCGTCGGCGTAGGCGATCGAGACCTCCTGCGGGTGCGACCACAGCGACAGCTTGTCGCCGCCGATGCCGATGCACTGCCCTGTCACGCCGCGTGCCGCGTCGGACGCCAGGAACGCGACCAACCCGGCGCAGTCCTCCGGCGTACCAAATCCTTCTCCCTTGCGGAGAAAATCGGGCAGCGCCTCGCCACGCTCCTCAAGCCCCTCCACATAGGGCGCGAACGCAGGCATGGTCTTGGTCATCGCGGTGGCCGCGGTCGGGATCACGGCGTTGACGGTGATGCCCGCCTTGGCGAGCTCCATCGCCCACGTGCGCACCATCGCCGCGATGCCGGCCTTGGCCGCCGCATAGTTGGTCTGGCCGAAGTTACCCCGCTGCCCGGCGGGCGAACCGGCCACCACGATGGTGCCGCCGTCGCCCTGCTCGCGCATCTGGTTGACGGCGGCCCGCACGCACGTGAAGGTCCCGCGCAGGTGCACGTTGATGACCGTGTCGAAGTCGTCGTCGCTCATCTTCCACACGACCCGGTCGCGCAGCACACCCGCGTTGGTCACCATCACGTCGAGGCGGCCGAACTCGGTCACCGCACGAGAGACGAGCCGTTGCGCCGCTTCGGCATCGCCCACCGGCACCACCTCGGCCACGGCCCGCCCGCCCGCGCCGGTCAGCTCGGCGACCGCCTCCTTCGCGGCCTCCGGGTCGACGTCGTTGACGACCACGGCCGCCCCGGCGTCGACCAGTGCGCGTGCGTATGCCAGGCCCAGCCCGCGACCGCTGCCGGTGACGACGGCCACCCTACCCGTGAGATCCATGTGTTGCATCCCTTCGGTTTTCGTTCAGTGTGTGGGCACGTAGACGGACTTCGTCTGCAGATAGGCGTCCAGTGCCTCGGGCCCGTGCTCGCGCCCGTAGCCCGACTGGCCGTAGCCGCCGAACGGCAGCGCGGAGTCCAGGACGGCCCACGAGTTGATCCAGACGATGCCGGCGCGCAGCTTCGCGGCGACCCGGTGCGCTCGGGCGACATCGCGGGTGTGCAGGCCCGCGGCGAGCCCGAAGGGCGTGCCGTTGGCCAGTGCGAGCGCCTCGTCCTCGGTGTCGAACGCCTGCACGGTCAGCACCGGGCCGAAGATCTCCTCCTGCTCGCACCGCGCGTCGTTGTCGAGGTCGGCCAAAACCGTTGGCGCGTAGAAGAACCCGCCGCCGATGTCGAGCCGGTGCCCGCCGGCGACGACGCGGCCCTCGCCAAGCGCGATGTAACGCTCCACATTTTCCAGCTGTTTGAGGCCCGCCATCGGCCCGACGACGGTCTGCGGGTTGAGCGGATCGCCCACGGGCACATGCGTTGCCGCCTCGGCCAGCGCGCCCAGCACGGTGTCGTAGAGCGAGCGGTGCACGAGCAACCTGTTGCCGCCCATGCAGAACTGGCCGGTGTTGAAGACGAAGCCGCCGACGGCCGACTCGATGGCGACGCCGACGTCCGCGTCCTCGAAGACGATCTGCGCCGACTTGCCGCCGAGCTCCAATGTGGTCTGCTTGACCGTGGCCGACGCCGAGGCGGCGATCCGGCGGCCGGTCGGGGTCGAGCCGGTGAAGGCAATCTTGGCCACGCCCGGGTGCTCGGCCAAAGCCGCGCCTGCCGCCGCGCCGCCGGTGACCACGTTGAGCACGCCCTCGGGCAGGCCCGCCTCGGTCAGCAGCTCGGCCAGGCGCAGCGCGGTCAGCGGCGTGTCCTCGGCGGGCTTGTGCACCACCGTGTTGCCGGCCGCGAGCGCGGGCGCGATCTTCGACGTGGACAGGATCAGCGGGAAGTTGAACGGTGTGATCGCGCCGACGACGCCCAGCGGCTCGCGCCGGGTGTAGGCGAAGCCGGGCCGGCGGATGCTGCGGGTGGCGCCCTCGATGGTGCTGGCGAGCCCGCCGTAGTAGGTGAAGTGGTCGATGGTGTCCCCGAGGTCGACCATCCTGGCGAACGTGATCGGCTTGCCGGTGTCGAGGCTCTCCAGCTGGGCGAGCTCCTCCCGGTGGTCCTCGAGCAGGCGGGCCGCCCGCAGCAGGAGGTCGCCACGCTCGCGCCCGCTCATCGCCGGCCACGGCCCGTCGTGGAACGCCTTGGTGGCAGCCGCGACCGCGGCATCGATGTCCTCCCGGCCGCCTTCGGCCACCGTGCCGACGATCTCGCCGGTCGCCGGGTTGATCACGTCGCGCCGCGCGCCGTCGGCCGCGTCACGCCACTGTCCGTCAATGTAGAGCCGGCCATCCTTTGTTGTGGCGCGCTCCTCAACCTGTGTCATCAGGACTCCTGATAGTTAGAACCGGAGTATGGGCTTGATGGTGCGGCCGGCGTGCATGTCGTCCGCGGCGGACTGGATGTCCGCGAAGTCGTAGGTGGTGATGAGCCGGTCCACCGGGAGGCGGCCCTGCTCGAAGAGGCGCACGAGCGCCGGGATCAGGGTCTGGGTCTCGGCGGAGCCGATGGTCACACCGACCACCGAGCGGCCCGGGAGCATCATGTTGACATCGACGGGGACCGTGGTGCCGAACGGCGGCGCACCGACGAAGGCGAGCCTGCCGCCCACGGCGAGCGAGACCAGCCCGGCCGAGATGACCGCGGGAACGCCGGTGGCGTCGATGATGTGGTCCACCCCGCGCCCACCCGTGATCTCGGCCAAGGCGGCGGTGATGTCGGTCTGGCTCACGTCGACGGTGTCCGTGGCGCCGAACTCGTGCGCGAGCGCCAGCCGGGCGGGCACCCGGTCGACGGCGATGATGCTCGCCGCCGGGGTCAGCGCCGCGGCCATGACCGCGGACAGGCCGACCGTGCCCGCGCCGAGGATGGCGATGGACGATCCGGTGCCGGGCGCGAGCACGTTGAACACCGTGCCTGCGCCCGTGACCACGCCGCAGCCGAGCGGGGCGAGCACCTCCAGCGGCGTGTCGGGGCCGACCCGCACGGCGCTGCGCTCGTCGACCAGCGCGAGGGTGGAAAACGAGGACTGGCCGAAGAAGTGGCCGTGCATCGGGCCGCCGCCGGGTGCGCTCAGCGGGGCCGAGCCGTCGGGGCGGGCTCCGGCGAGCAGGTTGCGCGGCAGCCACGTGTCGCAGTAGGCAGGGCGGCCCGCGCGGCAGGCGGCGCACTCGCCGCAGGAGGAGAAGGACAGCAGGACCTTGTCACCGGGCGCGACCGCGGTCACGGCCGGGCCGACCGCCTCGACGACGCCCGCGCCCTCGTGGCCGAGCACACCGGGCAGGGGGAAGGGCAGGTGGCCCGCTTGCACAGTCAGGTCGGTGTGGCACATGCCGGCCGCCACCATCCTGACGACGATCTCGTGTGGGCCCGGCTGATCCAGGGCGATCTGCTCGAGCGTGAACGGCTTGCCGGCGTCGCGGACGACAGCTGCGGTGGCGGTGGCGGGCATTGATGCCTCCCCTGGAGGGACTATCAGGTTTCCTGATACTCTTTGTAGCGCGCTTGTTGCCGACGTGTCAATAGAGGAGGTCGATGATCATGACGGAAACCGCCCAATGGCACACTAGCGGCATGACTCAGCACGGTTCCCCGCCTCGCATCATCTATCTGCTCAAGCAGACCGAGTCGGCGACCCGGGCACACCTCGACGCGGTGCTGCGCGAGCACGGCCTGACGACGATGCAATACACCGCACTCACCGTGCTGCAGCACCGCGAGGATCTGTCCTCCGCACAGCTGGCACGGCGCTCCTTCGTCAAACCCCAGACGATGCACGAGATGGTCGTGGGCCTCGAGCGGCAGGGGCTCGTCGAGCGCCACCGCAGCTCGGGTCAGCGGCACGTGCTACTGACGCGGCTTACCGACAAGGGGCGCACCAAGCTCGCCGAGTGCCAGGCCGACGTCGACCACATCGAGCAGCAGATGACCGAGGACCTGACCGCCGCCGAGCTGGCGATGCTGCGGGCACTGCTGGAACGTTGCCACCACTCGCTTTCGCGCCCGCTCACAAGTCAAGCACAAGGCGCGGACGGCGCGAACGCGACACGCAGATCATCATGACGTCACCCGCGGCCCGCTCCGCGGCCGTCAGCACCGAGTCGCGGTGGTCCGGCTCGCCTTCCAGCACGCCCGTTTCGCAGGTGCCGCACGTGCCCTCCTGACACGAGGACAGCACCGACAGCCCGGCCTGCTCGACCGCGCTCAGGATCGACACTCCGGGTGCGACGGTCAGCGCCTGCCCGGACCGCTCCAGCACCACCTCAAACGACTCGTCTTCGCCGTCGAAGGGCTTGGCGGCAAACCGCTCGACATGCACCGCCGCACACCGCTCTTCGACCGCGGCGAGCAACGGTTCGGGCCCGCAGCAGTAGACAGCACGCCCGGCGAAGCCGGGCGCACTGAGCACGGTGTCCAGATCCAGCAGGCCCGTCTCGTCCTGCGGGCACACCAAGACCCGGTCGCCGTAGGCCGCCAGCCGATCCAGGAAGGCCATCGAGGCCCGGCCGCGCCCGCCATACACGAGCCGCCAATCGGCGCCTTCAGCATCCGCGACGCGCAGCATCGGCAGGATCGGCGTGATGCCGATGCCGCCCGCGATGAACAGATAGCCGGGCGCCTCGCGCAGCGGGAAGTGGTTGCGCGGCCCGCGGATGCGCACCTTGGCCCCACTGGTGAGCTCGTCGTGCACATAGGCGGAGCCGCCGCGCCCGCCCGGCTCGCGCAGCACCGCGATCTCGAAGCCGCGCCGGTCGGCCGGGTCCCCGCACAGCGAATACTGCCGCACGAGTCCGTTGTCCAGCACCAGATCGAGGTGCGCGCCGGGTGTCCACTGTGGAAGGAGCGAGCCGTCCGGCGCGGCCAGCGTGAGCGACACGACGCCGTCGGCGACCGGCTCACGCCGCTCGACGACGAGTTCGAGCTCGTGTTGCGGGTGGCCCAGCAGCCACTGCCACAGCTGCGTCGGCTCGTCGGCCTCCCGCTCGGCGCCGCAGTGACAGACGCCAAGGAGTCGGTCGGAGCCGGGCCGCCACACGATGCGATACAGGTTGGCGCTCATCGCAGCAGCTTCTGTAGCATCCGCCGGGCGGCCAGCGCACCGGTGTCAATATTGATGCTCAATTCCTGGTACTCGGGCGGCTCTGCCGCGATCACCTTCTCCAGCGCGTTGAGCGCCACCACGTCCTGCATCACGACGGTATGGTTGCTGGACGCGAGATACTCGGACACCTCGTCGTCGCCGACCGCGAAGTCCCGCGCCACCATCCAGAAGTCCAGCGTCGTGTGCTCGGTCTCGGGCGTGATCGCATACACGATCTCCGCGTGGCACGCCGAGCGGTCGTCGCCATCGGCGCCGGGCTCGACCCCGGTGGGCGCGATGCGGCTGTGCAACAGATACAGGCACGGCGGGCGGTATTCGATGTCCTGCCAGCGGTCGATGCGCCCGTCGATGCCCGTGGACTTGGCGTAGAAGGGCGGGCACTCCACATCCTTCATGCGCCGGCTGACGCGCACGATGCCCGCATCCTCGTCCACCTCTGTCGTGATGGGAGTCTCCGCGACCTCGGGCGTGCCGATGTATCCGCCGTGCAGATACGTTTCGTGCGACAGGTCGAGCAGGTTGTCGACCAGCAGCCCATAGCGGGCGGCGAGCGGCTCCATCCCGCGCACCACCGTCCAGCCGGGCGCGTCCAGCCATGGCGCGCGCGGGATCGCCGTGGCGTCGGCGCTTTCGGGTTCGCCGATCCACACCCACACGAGCGAATCCTGCTCCACGATGGGATAGCTCGGCACGCGCGCCGTGCGCGGGACGCGCGTCTGCGCGGGCACATAGACGCACGCGCCGCTCGGCTCATACGTGAAGCCGTGATAGCCGCACACGATCCGGTCGCCGTCGCGACGGCTCAGCGACAGCGGATAGCGGCGGTGCACGCAGCGGTCGGCCAGGCCGACGGCCGTGCCGTCGGCGATGCGGTACAGGACGATCGGCTCGCCACAGATGGTGCGCGCGAGCAGGTCCTCGCCCACCTCCTGGCTGTAGGCGGCGACGTACCACTGGTTGCGGGCAAAGGCACTCATGCCAAGACGATGGGCTTGCGGGCCGCCCCCGCACCACACGACTTTCATTCAATGGAAGCCCGGGACATGCCGGCGCGCGATCTTCCGCGCGGGCGCCTAGCGCTGGAGGGCGCGCGAGATGCCGCGAGCCGCGGTGACGACGGCCGCGGCGAGCGCGTGCGGGTGGGTCTCGCCCGACCGCACCACCAACGACAGCGCGGCGATCACGGCCTCGCCGCCACCGCCACGCACCGGCGCGGCGACCGACAGCGCGTCGAGGGTCACCTGCCCGTCGCTGATCGCGATGCCGGTCCGCCGGACCTCCGCGAGCACGCGCCGCAACCGGCCGGGCTCGGCGATGGTCTTCTCGGTGAAGGTCGCCAGCGGCGTGGCGAGGTAGCGCTCCTGCACCTCGGGCGGCGCGAACGCGAGCAGCACCAGCCCGACGCCGGTCGCGTGGGCGGGCCAGCGCCCGCCCACGCGGCTGAACACGCCGACCGCGCTGCGCCCGAAGATGCGCTCCACGTAGACGACCTCGAGCCCGTCGAGCACGGCCAACTGAACGTTTTCGTGCGTGGCCTCGTAAAGGTCCTCCATGAACGGCAGGGCGATCTGGCGCAGGCCGAGGCCGCGCGGCGCGAGCGCGGCGACCTCCCACAGCCGCAGGCCGATCGAGTAGCGCCCGTCGTCGCCGCGCTCCAGCGCGCCCCAGGCGGTCAGCTCGCCGACGAGCCGGTGCGCTGTGGCCAGTGCCAGGCCCGACCGGCGAGCGATCTCCGTGAGCGTCTGGTGGGTGTGCGCCGGTGCGAACGTCTCAAGCACCAGCAACACCCGGCTGGTGACCGACTGCGATGAGCCCCTCATGGCACACCCAGCATATCAGGAACCCTGATACTGCCTTCCTCGTACCGCATAGGTTTGCAGGTTTGGATCGGCGGCGATCCGCGCATCGGTGTATTTGATGGTGTCCTAGCCCTTCTGCGAATACAGCCGGGTCTGGTCCGCGTAGTGCGGCGAGCTCGGGTTGGCCGTGCACGGCCTGAATTCCTAGTTCAGCCGGGCCGCGGCGTCCGCCCAGGCCGTCGTGTTGCCCTGCGGCTCGTAGCGCTGCACCGGCTGGGTCTCGCGGACGAGCGCGCGCATGTCGGCCAGTCCCCCGCCCACGGAGCCGAGCGCGCGCGCCTGCACCAAAATGTTGCCCAGCGCGGTCGCCTCCACCGGACCGGCCAGCACGGGCAGGCCGCAAGCATCGGCCGTAAGCTGGCACAGCAGCTCGTTGCGCGCGCCTCCGCCAACGATGTGGACCACGTCGACGTCCCGCCCGGACAGGCGCTGCGCGTCGGCGAGCGCGGCCCGGTGGCCGAGCGCCAGACTGTCCACAATGCACCGCACGGTCTCGGCCGGTGTCTGCGGCGCGGACTGCCCCAGGCCGCGGCAGGCCTCACCGATCCGGGCCGGCATGTCGCCCGGCGCCAGGAATCCCGGGTCGTCGACGTTGATGACCGCCCGCAGCGCCGGAACGCTTGCCGCCGCACGAAGCAGCGGCTCGACGTCGTCGATGCCCCACACCCGCTGGCATTCTTGCAGCAGCCATAGGCCCATCACGTTGCGCAGGTAGCGGATCGTGCCGTCGACGCCGGCCTCGTTGGTGAAGTTGGCCGCCCGGCTGGCCTCGCTCAGGACCGGCCGGTCCAGCTCGACGCCCACCAGAGACCAGGTGCCGCAAGAGATGTAGCCGAACCGCTCGCCAGTCGCGGGCACGCCGACCACCGCCGAGGCGGTGTCGTGCGAGCCGACCGCGATCACCGGCGTCCCGTCCCACAGCCCGATCCGATCGCCCGGCTCGCGCAGCGGGGGCAGCAGCCCGGCGGCGATCCCCAGGCGCGCGGCCAGTCCTTCCGCCCACTGTCCACTCGCGACGTCGAGCAACTGTGTCGTGGAGGCGTTGGTCCGCTCGGCCCCGATCTCGCCGGTGAGCCAGTATGCCAACAGGTCCGGCATCAGCAACACGGTCTTGGCGGCCGCGAACTGTGCCGTGTCCCGAGCCGCCACCAACTGGAAAATCGTGTTGAACGGCAACAGTTGCAGGCCGGTGAGCGCGTAGAGCTCGGCCGGGGGCACCTGGCCCAGCACGCGCTCCATGACGCCGTCGGTGCGGGCGTCGCGATAGTGCACCGGGTTGCCCAGCAGCCGCCCGTCGGCGTCGAGCAGCCCGTAGTCCACCGCCCACGAATCGATGCCGATCGAGTCGACCGGGCCGGCCGCCCGCAACCCGTCTACCATGCCGCGATAGAGACCGAGCACATCCCAGTGCAGCGTCCCCCCGACCATCACCGGCACGTTGGCAAACCGGGCCACCTCGGTCGCCTCCAGGGTGCCCGGCCCGACGCGCCCCCGCATCACCCGCCCGCTGGCCGCGCCGAGGTCGACGGCAGCAACCGTGTTCACCGGCAAGTTCATCGCAGAAACGCCGCGGCGACACCGGCGTCCACCGGCACATGCAGCCCGGTCGTGTGGGACAGCTCCGCCGACGCGAGCACGAACACGGCGTTGGCCACGTGCTCCGGCAGCACCTCCCGTTTCAGCAGTGTGCGCTGGGCGTAGTATTCTCCGAGCTTTTCCTCTGGTACGCCATAGACCGCGGCCCGCTGTGCACCCCAGCCCGAGGCGAAGATGCCGGAGCCGCGGACCACCGCGTCGGGATTGACCCCGTTGACCCGGATGCCGTGCGGCCCAAGCTCCGCGGCCAGCAGCCGCACCTGGTGCGCCTGATCCGCCTTGGCCGCGCCATAGGCCACGTTGTTGGGCCCGGCGAAGACCGCGTTTTTGCTCGCGATGTAAACGATGTCACCGCCCATCCCCTGCGCGATCATCACGCGGGCGGCCTCCCGTGAGATCAGGAACGATCCTCGGGCCATCACGCCATGCTGCACGTCCCAGTCGCCAACCGTGGTTTCCAGCAACGGTTTCGACACCGACAGACCGGCGTTGTTGACGACCAAATCGACGCCGCCGAACGCCAGCGCCGCCGCGGCCATGCACTCGCGGATCTGCTCCTCGTCGGTCACGTCGACCGTCACCGCGGTCGCCACGTCGGCGGTGCCGATGTCGGCCGCGACCCGCGCCGCCGCGTCGCCGTTGCGGTCGGCTACCACGACACAGGCACCCTCTGCCGCCAAGCGCCGCGCGATCGCCTCGCCGATGCCCGAACCGCCTCCGGTGACCAGCGCGACGCGAGCCGCCAGCGCCTTGGGCTTGGGCATGCGGGCAAGCTTGGCCTCCTCCAGCGCCCAATATTCGATGCGGAACTTCTCCGACTCGGGGATGGGCGTGTAACGGGAGACGGACTCCGCGCCGCGCATGACGTTGATGGCGTTGAGGTAGAACTCCCCGTCCACGCGTGCGGTCTGCTTGTCGCGCCCGAAGCTGAACATGCCGACCCCGGGCACGAGCACGATGGCCGGGTCGGCGCCGCGCATGGGCGGGGAGTCGGCGTCAGCGTGCCGCTGATAATAGGCGGCGTAGTCCTGTCGGTAGGCCACGTGTAGCTCTCGAAGCCGGGCGGCCATGTCCTCGACGCTCGCGTCGGTGGGCAGGTCAAGCAGCATCGGCCGGACCTTGGTGCGCAGGAAGTGGTCTGGGCACGACGTTCCGAGCTCCACCAGCCGTGGGTGCTCGGCGCGGGCCAGGAAGTCGAGCACCACCTCGTCGTCGGTGAAGTGGCCGACCTGTGGCCGGTCCGTCGAGGCGAGCCCGCGGATGACCGGGGCGAGGGCTGCCGCCTTCGCCCGCCGCTGCGCCGGAGCGAGCGCCGGGGAAACGATGGCGCCGAAGGGTTCCGGCCGGCCACGTTCGTCCAAAAACGACTGTGCGGTGTGGATGATTTCCAACGACCGCTGTTCGCACTCATCGCTGGTGTCTCCCCATGCGGTGATCCCGTGGCCGCCCAGGATGACGCCGATGGCCCGCGGGTGGGCCTGGCGAACGGCGGCGATGTCCATGCCCAGCTGGAAGCCGGGCCGCCGCCACGGCACCCACTGCACCCGGTCGCCGAAGCACTCTTTGGTCAGCGCTTCGCCATCGGCGGCGGTCGCCAACGCGATGCCGGCGTCGGGGTGCAGGTGGTCGACGTGTGCGGCCTCGACGAGCCCGTGCATTGCCGTGTCGATGGACGGGGCCGCGCCACCCCGCCCGTGCAGGCAGTAGTCGAACAGCCCGACCATCTCGTCCTCGCGGTCGACGCCCGGGTAGACCTCGACCAGGCCGCGCAGCCGATCCAGGCGCAGCGCGGCCAGCCCTGCCTCGGTCAGCGTGCCGAGATCTCCGCCGGATCCCTTCACCCACAACAGCTCCACCGGTCGGCCGGTCGCCGGATCGGTCTGCGCGCCCTTGGCCGACGTGTTGCCGCCCGCGTAGTTGGTGTTGCGCGGGTCGGCGCCGAGCCTGCGCGACCGTGCGATCAGTTCGTCTTTGGGCGCCATCACGCACCCCATCCCGCGGCCTGGCCCTCGGCCCGCTCGGACCGGATCTTCTCGTAGTAGCCCGACCGTTTGTAGGCGGAGATCGGGTCTGGGTCCAGGCCCATGTCCTCGCGCAGCTCGCGCAGCAGCGGCCGTACGTCGGTGTGGTAGGCGTCCATCACCGCCGCGTTGGCTTCCAGCACGTCGCCCGCGTCCTGTGCGGCCCGCAACGCGTCGTGGTCCACCAATAGCGCCTTGGCCGTGGCCTCCTGCACGTTCATCACCGACCGGATGACGGCCGGGATCTTGGGCTCGATGTTGTGGCACTGGTCGAGCATGAACGCGATCCCTGTGCCCGACTCGCTGCTCACCTCGCCGGCGAGCACGATTTCGTGCATGATGCGGAACAGCTGGAACGGGTCGGCCGAGCCGACCATCAGATCGTCGTCGGCGTAGAAACGGGAGTTGAAGTCGAACCCGCCGAGTTTGCCGGCCCGCAGCAGCATCGCGACGATGAATTCTATGTTCGTCCCGGGTGCGTGATGCCCGGTGTCGATGACCACCTGCGCCCGGTCGCCGAGCTGCACGCAGTGCAGATAGGCGGTCCCCCAGTCGGGCACGTCGGTCATGTAGAACGCGGGTTCGAAAAGCTTGTACTCCAAAAGCATCCGCTGTTGCGGGCCGAGCCTCTCATACGTTTGCGCTAGCGCCACGGCGAGCCGGTCCTGGCGCGTGCGCACGTCGTCCTGCCCCGGATAGTTGGTGCCGTCGGAGAACCACAGCTTCAGGTCCCGCGAGCCGGTCTGGTCCATCACGTCGACGCACTCCAGCAGGTGCCCGATCGCTTTGCGCCGCACGCCCGGATCGGGGTTGGTGACACTGCCCAGCATGTAATCGTTGTCCTGGAAGACGTTTGAGTTGATGGTGCCCAGGGCGATGCCCGACTCGGCGGCCGCACCGGCGAGCCCGCTGTAACTGTCGACTTTGTCCCACGGGATGTGCAGCGCGACCGTCGGCGCGACCCCAGTGAACCGGTGTACCGTCGCTGCGTCGGCAATCTTCTCGTACGGATCGCGGGGCACACCCTCCTGGGGGAACACCTTGAACCGGGTGCCTGAGTTGCCGTAGGCCCAGGACGCCGTCTCGATGCGCTGCTCGCGCAGGGTCGAAAGGACACGCGACCGGGTCTGCGGCGCGAGTTCGGTCATCGCTGTCTCCCAGCTATTCGTGGGGCGTGGCGCGCGCCACGGGAAATCGGCGCGCGCCACCCTCGTACCTAAAAGTTAAATTGCTCGATGTTTGAGGCGTTGAACGTGAACGGGTCGCCCAGCAGCACCGTGGCGTCCTTGCCGACGGTGAACTCGCCGAGCTTGCCGGCCTTGAACTTCTCGCCTTCCTTGCCCGTGATCAGCCCGGAGGCCAGGGCACCACCGGCGTAGGCGGCCAGATAGCCCAGATCGGCCGGGTTCCACAACGCGAACGCCTTGACCGTGCCGTCCTTGACATACGCGCGCATCTGATTGGGCGTGCCCAACCCGGTCAGCTGGACCTTGCCCTTGTAGGTCGACCCCGACAGATAGCGAGCCGCCGCCGCCACACCCACCGTCGTCGGCGAGATGATGCCCTTGAGGTTGGGGTGCTTGGCCAGCAGCGCCTGCGTCTCGGTAAACGATTTCTGATCCTGATCGTCGCCGTAAACCGTGTCCACCAGCTTGAGCTTGGCGTACTCCGGCTTGGCCAGCTCGGTCTTCATCATCTCGATCCACGCGTTCTGGTTGGTCGCGTTAGCCGTCGCCGACAGGATCGCGATCTCACCACCGTCCGCGCCGATCGCGTCCGCGATCAGCTTGATCTGGATCTTCGCGATGCCCTCCGCGGTCGCCTGGTTGATGAACAGGTCACGGCAGGACGGTTTGGTGTCCGAGTCGAACGTGACCACCTTCGCCCCGGCCTGCCGCGCCTCATTGAGCGCACCGCAGATGGCGTCCTTGTCGTTGGCCGACACCACGATGACATCGGTCTTCTGCTGCGACAGGGTGTTGATGTAACTGACCTGAGCCGACGGGCTCGCCTCCGACGGCCCGGTCTCGCTGTACGTGCCCTTGAACTCCTCCACCGCGGACTTGCCGCCGTTGTCCGACGTGGTGAAGTAGGGATTGTTGACCTGCTTCGGCAAAAACGCGACCTTCAACCCCGATTTGATTTCTCCGGTACCGGTGGTGGCGCCCGGTGTCGTGGTGGTGTCCTCGGCGCAGCCGGCCGTCGCCAAGGCCAGCGCCGCGATCGCCGCCACCGCGCGAATGCGTGTTCTCATGGGCATATTTCCTTTCGTTAACTGGTAGGCGCAATGGGTGAGGCGGTGGTGCGTCGCCGTCGCAGCCGCTCGCGCAGCATGCGGACGACATTCGGTCCGACGACCGAAGCGATCAGCAGGGAGCCGGTGATGACGGTCAGCGCGTTGGCCGGCACATCGGCGAGCTGCAATCCGTTGCGCAGCACGCCGAGCAGCGCGACCGCGGCCAGCACGCCGAGCAGCCCGCCGCGCCCGCCGAAGATGGACACCCCGCCGAGCAGCACCGCGGCCACGACGGCGAGCTCGAGACCGGTACCGTTGTCGGCGCGGGCGCTGGCGAAGCGCAGCGTCCAGAAGACTCCCGCGAGCGCCGACATGGCGCCCGTGATGACAAACAGCCAGAACTTGGTCAGCCGCACCTTCACCCCGGCGAAGCGGGCCGCCTCCGCGTTGTTGCCCATCGCGTAAAGCCCGCGGCCGACGGGCGTGGCGTGCAGGACGATCGCGAACACCACCGCGAGCACGGCCACGACGAGGATCACCCACGGGATCGTGGTGCCGGGGATCGGTTTGATGGCCGCCGCGGTCCACGTCTGCGGGTAGTCGGCCACCGCCCGATCGCCAAGCACGACATAGGCCAGTCCTCGATAGAGCGCCAGCGTGCCGATGGTGACCGCCAGCGACGGCAGCCCGAATCCGGTGATGAACAAGCCGTTCACCGCGCCCAGGGCCGCGCCGAGCAGCAGGCAGATCGCGATCAATGTGGGCAGCGACGTCACGCCCCACACCCACATCTGCCCCATCACCGTGCAGCTCAACCCGAGCACGCTGGCCACGGAAAGGTCGATCTCGCCCGTGATCACGACCAGCGTCATGGGCAGGGCGATGAGCGCGATCGGGATCGCCTCCAGCGTCACAAACCGCCAGAAGCGCGGGCTGGCAACGCCGTCGATGGTCAGCGCGCCCACGATCGCGACCGCGACGAGCGCGAGAAGCACGAAGGCGTCCCACGAGCCGAGGATCCGCTTGGCTTTAGCAGAGTCATTCATGGTGGGCCTTCCTCTCCTGGAGGCTGCGCCCAAGACGGGCCGACAGGGCACGGTCGAGTCCGATCGAGGCGAGGATCAGCGCGCCGACAGCGGCGTCTTGCCAAAACGGGTTGATGCCAAGCACCGGAAGCGAAGCCCGGATCGTCGTCAACAGGACCGCGCCGAGCGCCGCGCCGTAGACCGATCCGCTGCCGCCGAAGATGGCCACGCCGCCGACCACGACCGCCGCGACCACGTTGAGCTCCATGCCCAAACCGGCGTTGGCGTCAATGGTCCCGAACCGTGCCGCGTGCAGGACCCCGGCCAATCCGGCCAGGGCACCGCTGACCACGAAGGCCGTGAAAACCCTGCGCCCGCTGGGGATCCCGGAGAGCCGGGCGGCCGCCGGGTCGGAGCCGATGGCGTACATCTCCCGGCCGCTGCGGTAGTTGCGCATGTAGAAGCCGGCCACGACGAGCACGACGATCGCGAAGAGGGTGAGCACCGGGATGCCGAGCACGGTGGCCGTGCCCATCTTCAGGAAGTCCGGTGGCATGTCGGCCGCGTTGATCTGCCTGCCGGTGGCCCACATGTAATCCAAGCCGCGGAACACGTACAGCGTGCCGAGCGTGACCACGAGCGCGGGCACCCGGGCGGCGGCGATGAGCCCACCGTTTACGGCGCCGAGCACCGCGCCGAGCGCCACCCCGAGCAGGATCATCAGCGGGATCGGCAACCCGGGCACGGCGACAAACACCGCACCGGTCGCGAAGGCCCCCAACCCAAGGATCGACCCGACCGACAGGTCGACGTTGCGGGTGATGACCACCATCGCCTGCCCGACCGCGAGGATCGCCAGGATCGTCGAGCCCAACAGGAGGTCCTTGACGTTTTGCGCGCTGAGGAAGCGCGGGTTGACGGCGTAAGTGACCGCGATCAGCAGCACCAGGGCGAGGGCGATGCCCAGCTCACGCACCACGAACGCGCGCTTGACCACCCGGGTTTCGGCCTGAGTTTCGGCGACGCTCATGCGGTCGCCTGCCCAGTCGCCTGCTCGTCCGCCTGCTCGTCCGCCTGCCCTGCCGCCTGGCCGTCCGCCTGCCCTGCCGCCTGGCCGGTCGCCTGGCCGGTCGCCTGGCCGGTCGCCTGGCCGTCCGCCTGGCCGGTCGCCGCGAGCATGACGCTCTCTTCGCTCGCCTGCCGGCGCGGGATGTCCGCGGTCAGCCGGCCCTCGTGCATCACCAGGACACGGTCTGCCATGCCCAGTACCTCCGGGAGTTCGCTTGAGACCATGAGCACGGCGACGCCGTCGGCGGCCAGTTGTGACAGCAGCCGGTGCACCTCCGCCTTGGTGCCGATGTCGATGCCGCGGGTGGGCTCGTCGATGATGAGCACGCGCGGCTTGGTGGCCAGCCACTTGGCCAGGACCACCTTCTGTTGGTTGCCGCCCGACAGCGTGGACACAGCGTCGGTCAGCTTGCCGGCCTTGACCTGGAGCCGGCGCGCCCAGTCCGCCGCCGACCTGCGTTCGCTGTTGCCAAACAGGAGCCCGGCCGTCGCCAGCGCCCAGCGCCGGGGCAGGGTCGAGTTGCGCTCCACCGACAGCTCCATCACCAAGCCCTGCTGCCGCCGGTCCTCCGGCACGAGCGCCAGGCCCGCCTTGACGGCTGCCGTCGGGTCGCCCGTGGACAGGCGGGTCCCGTCGACGTGCACCTCGCCGGCGTCGTAGCGGTCGATGCCGAACACGGCCCGGCAGACCTCGCTGCGCCCCGATCCGACGAGCCCGGCGAGCGCGACAATCTCTCCACTGTGGACGGTGAAGCCCACGTCCTCGAACGTGCCGTGCCGCGTCAGCCCCTTCACCTCGAGCAAGGGTGGGCCGACCGTGGTCTCGAGCTTCGGGTACATCGCCGAGACGTCACGCCCGACCATGCGGCGCACCAGCACATCGGTCGTGAGGTCGCGTGCCGCGTCGGTGGACACCCATCTGCCGTCGCGCATCACGGTGACCCGGTCGCACAGCGCGAAGATCTCGTCGAACCGGTGCGAGATGAACAGCACCGCCGTGCCGGCCTCGCGCAGCGAGCGGGCCACGGCGAACAGCCGCTCGACCTCCACACCGGACAGTGCCGCGGTCGGCTCGTCCATCACCAGCACGCGTGCCTGCAGCGACAGCGCCTTGGCGATCTCCACCAGCTGCTGGTCGGCAATGGACAGCCCGCGTGCCGGTCGGTCGGGGTCGAGCCGCACGCCCAGCCGGGCGAACAGCTCGGTCGCGCGGGTGCGCATCTGCGCGCTGTCGACGCGCCGCCAGCTGCGCAGGGGCTGCCGGCCGATGAAGATGTTTTCGGCGACCGACAGGTCGGGGAAGAGCGTGGGCTCCTGATAGATGACCGCGATGCCGGCCGCGCGGGCGGCGGCGGGCCCGCCCAGGTGCAGCGGCTGCCCGTCCATCGTGACGGTCCCCGTGTCCGGGGCGTGCACCCCGGCGAGGATCTTGACCAGGGTGGATTTGCCTGCGCCGTTCTCCCCCACCAGGCCGTGCGCCTCGCCGCCGTGCAGCTCGAGGCGCGCCTGCTGCAGCGCGGCGACAGCCCCGAACGACTTGCTGACGCCCTCGAGCGCGAGCACCGGTGCCGTCACGTCGAACCTCTTCTCGACATCAGTCTTGTGAAACGTTTCATCCCCTCGTTACGATGACGTTAGGAGCAGGACCGGCATCCCGTCAAGGGTTTCCCCTCGGTTACCGGGTTGTTGCTGAGATGATCATAAGACATGGAAGGATGCGGCGTTGATACCTTTCAAAGGCGCGTCGGCGACCCGGATCAAAGAGGTCGCGCGCCTTGCCGGGGTGTCCGCCGGCACGGTCAGCAACGTCCTGAATCACCCCGATCGGGTTGCCGAGGCGACACGTGACCGCGTGCGGCAGGCCATCAGCCAGCTCGGCTATGTCCGCAACGACATGGCCCGCCAGCTGCGCGCGGGCAGCCGGCAGATCGCCATGGTGGTGCTCGACGTGACCAACCCTTTCTTCACAGATGTGGTACGAGGGGCGGAGACCGCGGCGGAGAAGCAGGGGATCTCGGTCGTGGTGTGCAACAGCGGCGGCGACGCGGGCCGCGAGCTGCGCCATCTGAGCCTGCTGGAGGAGCAGCGGATCCGGGGCGTCCTGCTCACCCCCGTCGATGACAGCCACCGGGCGCGGCTGGAGCAGCTCGTGCAGCGCGGCATCCCGGCGGTGCTCGTCGACCGGGGCTCGGGCTGGCGGCACCGGTGCTCGGTCGCCGTCGACGACGTCCAGGGCGGCCGGCTGGCCGCGCAGCACCTGCTGGAACGGGGCCACCGGCACGTCGCCTTCGCCGGTGGCGCGCTGTTCGTGCCCCAGGTCGCCGAGCGCCACCGCGGGTTCTGCGAGGCCGCCACCGGTGTCAAGCTCACCGAGATCATCACCGACACGCTGTCTGTCGCATGTGGACGCGACGTCGCCGCGCACCTCGCCGCCATGGGGCCGGGCGAGCGGCCGACGGCGGTATTCTGCGGCAACGACCTGCTCGCCCTCGGGCTGCTGCAGGGCTTGACCCAGCGCGGCTTGCGGGTCCCGCACGACGTCGCCATCGTCGGCTACGACGACATCGAATTCGCCGCCGCCGCAACGGTCCCGCTGTCTTCGGTGTGCCAGCCGAGCGAGCAGCTGGGCCGCACCGCCACCGAGCTGCTGCTCGAAGAGATCGGCTCCGGCCCGTCGCACAAGCACCGGCAGGTACTCTTCCAACCCGAGCTCGTGATCCGCGCGTCCAGCGAGCCGGTGTGGGACGGTTTGCCATGAGGGTCGCGCTGTTTTCCACGTGCCTGGCCGACGCCATGTTCCCCGACGCGGCCCGGGCCACGGTGACCGTCCTTGAGCGGCTGGGTCACGAGGTGGTTTTTCCCGAAGGCCAGACCTGCTGCGGCCAGATGCATATCAATACTGGATACCAGCGCCAGGCCCGCAGGTTGGTCGAGCACCACGTGGACGTGTTCGAGCCTTACGATGCGATCGTGGCACCCTCGGGGTCGTGCGTCGGGTCGGTGCGCCACCAGCACGCTGTGGTCGCCGGCAACGCTCGCCTCGCGGAGCGGGCCTCGCGTGTGGCGGCCAAGACGTGGGAGCTGTCGGAGTTTCTCGTCGACGTGCTGGGCGTGGTCGATGTGGGCGCCACCTTCCCCCACCGGGTCACCTACCATCCGACTTGCCACAGCCTGCGGCTGCTGCGCGTCGGGGACAAACCGGTGCGGCTGCTGCGTGCGGTGCGCGGGATAGATTTGGTCGAGCTCGGTGAGGCTGAGCAGTGTTGTGGCTTTGGCGGCACGTTCGCGCTGAAAAACGCCGACACGTCCGCGGCCATGCTCGCCGACAAGACTCGGCACATCGCGCAGACGTCCGCCGACGTGGTCACCGCCGGGGACTCGTCGTGCCTGATGCACATCGGCGGCGGCCTGTCGCGGGCGGGCGCCGGTGTGCGCACCCTCCATCTGGCCCAGATCCTGGCGAGCACCGCATGACCCAGACCTTTCTCGGCATGCCCCACGCCCCACGCGGCGTCGGCCAACTGCGCGGCGACGAGCCCTTCCCGGCCGCGGCGCGGAAGGCGTTGGCGGACCAGCAGTTGCGACGCAATCTCGGGCACGCCACTGCCACCATCCGGGGCAAGCGGGCGCGCGTGGTGGCGGAGGTCGGCGACTGGGAGGAGCTGCGCCGTGCCGGGGAGACCATCAAGGCCGCGACGATGGCCAACCTCGCGGAGCATCTCATCCAGTTGGAAGCCGCGGTCACGGCGCGCGGCGGCAAGGTGCACTGGGCGCGCGACGCCGTCGAGGCCAACCGGATCGTCGTCGAGCTGGTGCGCGCCACCGGCGCCGGCGAGGTGGTCAAGGTGAAATCGATGGCCACCCAGGAAATCGGTCTCAACGAGGCGCTCGAGGCGGCCGGCATCCGCGCGGTGGAGACCGATCTCGCCGAGCTCATCGTCCAACTTGGACACGACCGGCCCAGCCACATTCTGGTGCCGGCGATCCACCGCAACCGCACGGAGATACGCGACATCTTCCTGCGCGAGATGCCCGGCGTGGATCCGTTTCTATCCGACGAGCCGGAGCGGTTGGCGATGGCTGCCCGCGCACATCTGCGGGCCAAGTTTCTGTCCGCGCGGGTCGCCATCTCCGGTGCCAACTTCGCTGTCGCAGAGACCGGCACCATCGCCGTGGTCGAGTCGGAGGGCAACGGGCGCATGTGCCTGACCCTGCCCGAGACGCTTATCACGGTCATGGGCATCGAGAAGGTCGTGCCACAGTGGACGGACCTGGAGGTGTTTTTCCAGCTGCTCCCCCGCTCGTCCACCGGCGAACGGATGAACCCCTACACATCGACCTGGGCCGGTGTCACGCCCGGCGACGGGCCGCAGGAGTTCCACCTGGTGCTGCTCGACAACGGGCGCACCGCCGTGCTGGCCGATGAAAACGGTCGCAGCGCGCTGAACTGCATCCGCTGCTCGGCGTGCCTCAACGTGTGCCCGGTCTATGAGCGGACGGGCGGGCACGCCTACGGCAGCGTCTATCCCGGGCCGATCGGGGCAATCCTGAGCCCGCAGCTGACCGGCATCGAGGACAACGCGTCGTTGCCTTACGCGTCAACGCTTTGTGGCGCATGCTACGACGTGTGCCCGGTGCGCATCGACATCCCCAGCATCCTGGTCCATCTGCGCGGCCGGCACGTCGCCGAGCGGGCGCAGCAACCGGTCCCATCGCCGGAAGCGATTGCCATGGCCGCCGCGGCGTGGGCAATGGCCGGGCCGCGCCGCTTCCGTTTCGCCGAGTTTCTATTGCGCCTCGGGCGTTTCCTGGGGCGTGGCGGCCGGATCCGCCGGCTGCCACCGCCGCTGTCCGCGTGGACCGCCGCCCGGGACTTGCCGACCCCGCCCGCGCAGACGTTCCGGCAGTGGTGGCGCTCGCGAAACGGCCCCGATGGCACCGCAACCCCAGGCCCGGCCGAAGGCCGCGATAGCACCGGCAACCCGGGCCTGGCCGAAAGCCACGATAACGCCGGGAAACCGGTCTCGGCCGAAGGCCAGGATGGCGGCGGGAAACCGGTCTCGGCTGAGGGTCATGACGGCCCGAGCAAACCGACGCCGGCTCAAGGAAGCGATGGTGCCGGGAAACCGGGCCCGGCCGAAGGTGGGCAAAGATGAGCGCCCGCGAGGAGATCCTGGCCCGGATCCGGCAGGCGTCCGGCCCGGCGCCCGCTGTCAGCCGCGAATATCGCACGTCGGGCGAGTTCACGCCCGGCGATCCACGGCTGCTGGACCTGTTCACGGAGCGCCTAGAAGACTATCGTGCGGCAGTGCACCGATGCACGGCCGCCGACCTTCCGTCCACTTTGGAAGGTCTGACAAAAGGCTTGAACGTGGTGCGGCCGTCCGACCCGCCACTGAGCCACAGCGAGCTCGATGAAGTCGACGCGGTGCTCACGGGGTGCGCGGCAGCGTGTGCAGAAACCGGTACCATCGCCTTGGACGCGGGGCCCGACCAGGGCAGGCGGGCGCTGACCCTGATCCCAGACCGGCACATCTGCGTCGTGCACGCGCATCAGGTGGTCCAGACCGTGCCGGAGCTGGTGCGGCGCCTGGATCCATGCCGGCCGCTCACGTTCATCAGCGGGCCCAGCGCCACCAGCGACATCGAGCTTAACCGGGTCGAGGGTGTGCACGGTCCCCGTACTCTCATCGTGATAATCGTCGAATCGAAGTAAGGGCGGCGGATGGCGGAGATGAGCATCAAGGAGGTGGCACGCCGGGCCGGTGTGTCGCTGGGCACCGTGAGCAACGTGCTCAACCGGCCGCAGTCGGTGACACCGCAGACGCGCCAACGGGTTCTCGATGCTATCGAGGAGCTCGGCTACGTGCGCAACGATTCGGCCCGGCATCTGCGGGCCGGCCGCAGCAGGACCGTGGCCATTGTGGTCCTAGACGTGTCCAACCCGTTCTTCACCGACGTGGTGCACGGCGCCGAGGAGGCCGTCGAGCAGGCGGGCGGGATGCTCATAGTCTGCAACAGCGGCGAGGACCAGGCCCGCGAGCGCCGACATCTGGACATGCTGGAGGAGCAGCGGGTGCGCGGGCTGCTGGTCACCCCGGTCGGCGACGGCCACCACAAGCGCCTGGAGCGGCTCATCAAGCGCGGCATCCCGGTAGTCCTGGTCGACCGCGGCACCGGCGAGCCCAACCGCTGCTCGGTGTCCGTCGATGATGTGCTCGGCGGGCGGCTGGCCGCGCAGCATCTGCTCGAGTGCGGGCACCGCCGGATCGCGTTCGTCGGTGGACCGTTCTCCATCCGGCAGGTGGCCGACCGGCACGCCGGCGCGGAGGCGGTGCTGGCCGAGCAGGACGGGATCGAGCTTCAGACCGTCCAAACGCGAACGTTGTCAGCCACGGCCGGGCGCGAGGCGGCCGAGGCGATCTGCGCGATGCCCCCGGCCCGCCGGCCCACCGCCGTGTTCTGCGCCAACGATCTGCTGGCGTTGGGCGCGCTGCAGGGCCTGGTGACCGGTGGTCTGCGGGTGCCGCAGGACGTGGCCATCGTCGGCTACGACGATATCGACTTCGCCGCCGCGGCGGCCGTGCCGCTGACGTCGGTGCGCCAGCCGCGCGAGCAGTTGGGCCGCACCGCCGCGGAGCTGCTGCTCGAGGAGGCCGACGGCGCGGGACACCACGGCCACCGCCACGTGGTCTTCCAGCCCCAGCTCGTGGTGCGCCAATCCACCGTGCCGGGTGTCACCCCGGATCGGGCCCGCACAGCGGATTGAGCCGCCCCCAGCGCCGGCACGGACCGTCCACTGTGGACGCAAACCCACCCTGATGGTGAAACGTTTCATACCGCCTAGGATGGGCGCTGCGGCCACGAGGCGTTGAGCTCCCACCCGCGCGGGCCCGCCATCGGCGCCCGGCGCAGCGCCCGATGCACGGCCCAGCGGGCGAAGGACAGCGGTGGCTCGGCACCCTGGTTCACCTCGTGGTATCGCTCGGTCAGGGCGGCCAGGGCCGCCCGTGCCTGCGCCCGGTCCATATGAACCAGATCGACCTGCAGCAGCTGGCGCGCGGCGTCACGCACCTGGATATAGCCGTTGCCACTGCCCGTCGCCGCGACCGCCCGCTCCTTGGCCGCGGCCACCGATGCCGTCGCGGCAAGCACCGCAGCCAGCAGCGAGCCGAGGCCCACCCACACCCGGCCCGCCAGGTCGGCCAGCGCGGAGGCGCCGGTCGCGGCCGCCAGCACACTGGCCGCGCCGCTGGTCGCCCAGTTCACCACCCGCCACAGGTGGTTGGACTCGAAGTGGACCCGGCTCGACACGTAAGACCACCACCAGATGCGATGGATCTCCTCGGCGATCGGCCGCACATCCTCGGAGAACCCCTCCAGCGCTTCGCCCACCACACCCGACCCCGCCGCTGCATCCACGCCGGGATTCTAAGGGCATCAGTCGGCGACGACCAATGCCTGAGGCGCTGGGGCTTCGTCCCTGACACATGCTCCACGGCGGAGCGGGTAACGGGTCGTATGGCGGCGATCGGATACCACGCTAACGCATGTCGATTCTTGGGTCTTTCGTGCGTCACCGAAGGCCGGTAGTTTCGCGTTTATGCGGCATGAAGAGGTCCCGGTCCTGGTCGTCGGCGGCAGCCTGGTGGGCCTGTCGATGTCGCTGTTCCTGGCGCACCACGGCGTGGAGCACCTGGTGGTCGAGCGCCACCCGGGCACGTCCATCCATCCCCGCGCGGCCTTCGTGATGCAGCGGACGGTCGAGCTGTTCCGCGGCGTGGGCATCGAGGAGGAGGTGCTCGCGGCCGCTCGCCGCGAGTTCGTGCAAAACGGCGCCATCGTCGCGGTCGACACGCTGGGCGGGCGTGAGCTGCAGTGGTTCTTCCGCAACATCAACGAGGGGGTGGAGGCGCTCAGCCCGTCACCACGGATCTTCGTGACACAGATCGGGTTGGAGCCGGTGCTGCGTGAGCGCGCTGCCCAACTCGGCGCGCGGATGCGGTACAGCACAGAGGTCATCTCTTTGAAACCCGCAGGCCAAGAGGTGACCGCGGTGGTCCGCGACCGCGGCGATGGGCAGGAGCGCACGGTGCGCGCCCAATACGTCGTGGCGGCCGACGGCGCGCACAGCGCGGTGCGCCGGCAACTGGGCATCGACATGCTGGGGCACGGCACGTTCTCCGACAGCATCACCATCTACTTCCGTGCGGACGTACGGCCGCTGCTCGGTGAGCGCAACCTCAGCGTGATCTATGTGGTGAACCCGCGCCTGCAGGGCTTCTTCCGCTTCTCGATCGACGGGCAGTCCGGCTTCCTGGTGGTCAACTCGGCGGTCGACGACGCGGGACAGCGCACGACCACGGTCGGCGCGACGGCAACAGAGACCGATTGCATCCGCTATGTGCGCGAGGCGCTCGGCGCACCCGACCTGCCGGTCGAGATCGAAGACGTGCAGCGGTGGGCCGCGTCGGCCCAGTGGGCGCAACGCTGGCGCAGTCAAGACGGTGGAGGGCGGGTGTTTCTGGCCGGAGACGCCGCGCACGTGATGCCGCCGACGGGCGGATACGGCGGCAACACCGGCGTGCAGGACGCGCACAACCTGGCGTGGAAGCTCGCCTATGTGCTCGGTGGGCGGGCCGGCGAGGGCCTGCTGGACACGTATGAGCGAGAACGGTTACCGGTGGCGCGGCTCACCGTCGAGCAGGCCTACACGCGCTATGTGACCCGGCTGGATCCCGCGCTGGGCACCGACGGGCTCGAGCCGGTCATCGACGACGCCGCGATCGACCTCGGCTACGGATACAGTCCTGATGGTCAGATGCTGTGGGAGGACCCGCACGCGCCCAGCGGCCGGCCCGGCTTCCGCGCTCCACACGCGACAGTCGAGCGGGACGGCAAGTCGGTGTCCACATTGGACCTGATCGGGCGCGACTTCGTGTTGTTCACCGGCTCCGACTGGGCGCACGCGCCCGCCGGACTCGACACCCATGCGATCGGCAGCGCCTACGGCCTCGAGCCCGGCAGCGCCGTGCTCGTGCGGCCGGACGGGTTCATCGCCTGGCGCGGCAACGACCACTCCTTTGGCGAGACCATGAAACGCACCCTCGCGTGAGCGCCCTTCAGGGACCCGGCAACCTGGCCCACCCGATGTTTTCCGACCGGCGTCGGTCTGTTCACCGCCGGCTATACCGGTTTCTACAGCCAGTTTCAGGGCGCGGCCGATCTGAAGCAACCCGCGCTGCCGCAGGGCATGCTGGACTTCCTGGGCGCCGGCGACCTGCTCTCCCCCGCCAAATATCTTCAGACCACCATTTTCTCCCTCCTCGGCGCGCGGCACACCGCGGTGCTCGGCGCGCGCCTGCTCGGCTGGCCCGGGCCGGAAGGTCAGGATTCGGCCAGGAACCGGTAGCCCATGCCCGGCTCGGTCAGCAGCTGGCGCGGGTACGCCGGGTCGGGTTCGAGCTTGCGGCGCAGCTGGGCCATGTATTGGCGCAAATAGTTGGTCTCCGACGCGTACTTCGGCCCCCACACCTCGTGCAGCAGCTGGCGCTGGCTGACCAGTTTGCCGGGGTTGCGCACGAGCACCGACAGCAGGTGCCACTCGGTCGGGGTGAGCCGCACGTCGTCGCCTTCCAGCCCGCCCGTGACGCGATGGTTGGCGATGTCGACGCTGTGCCGGCCGATGCGCACCACCGACCCGCGCGCGCTCTGCCCAGTGTGCCGGCGCGTGGCGGCCCGCATCCGGGCCAGAAGCTCGTCCACGCCAAAGGGTTTGGTCACGTAGTCGTCCGCACCCGCGTCGAGCGCGACCACCTTGTCCCCGCTGCCCGCCCGCCCCGACAGCACGATGATCGGCGCGTCGCTCCAGCCTCGTACCCCCCTGATGACATCCACGCCGTCCATGTCGGGCAGGCCGAGGTCGAGCACGATCAGATCCGGCCGATAGGCGGAGGCGGCCTGCAGGGCCGCGGCGCCGTCCGCCGCCACCTCGACCTCATAAGCATGCGCCCGCAGGTTGATCCGCAGCGCACGCAGGATCTGCGGCTCGTCGTCGACGATGAGCACCTTGGTCATCGTGGTCACTGTGCCACCTCCAGCGCCAGCACCATGGTCAGGCCGCCGCCGGGCGTGTGCTCCGGCGTCAGGGTCCCGCCCATCGCCTCGGTCAGCCCGCGCGACAGCGCCAGGCCCAGCCCCACCCCGGTCGTGTTGTCGCGGTCGCCCAACCGCTGAAACGGCAGGAACATGTGATCCCACTTCTCCTCCGGGACGCCGGGCCCATAGTCGACGACGCGCAGCTCGACCCGGCCGCCGTGCTCGCTGGCGATCAGCAGCGGCGGCTCGCCGGGCGGACTGAACCGCAGCGCATTGCTGATCAGGTTAACAAGCACCCGCTCGAGCAGGCCGGGATCGGCGCCGACCGCGGGCAGGTCGTCCGGTATCCGCAGGCGCACCCCGGCCTTGATGAAGTCGAGCGCGTGCGGCACGGCCTCCTCCAAACCGATGGGCCGCAACGACACCCCGAGCACGCCCGCCTGCAGCCGGCTCATGTCCAGCAGGTTGGCCACGAGCCCGCCCAGCCGGTCCAGCGACTCCTCCGCGGTGGCCAGCAGCTCGGCCCGGTCGTGCTCGTCGAAGCTCACCTCCGTGCTGCGCAGGCTGCCGATCGCCGCCTTGGCCGAGGCCAGCGGCGTGCGCAGGTCGTGGCTCACCGCCGCGAGCAACGCCGTGCGCATCCGGTCGGCGGCCGCCAGCGGCTTGGCGGCCGCGGCCTCCGCCGCCAGCCGCTGCTGCCGCAGCGCGGTGGCCGCCTGCGCCGCGAAGGCCTCCACGATGCGCCGATCGGCCGCGGGCAGCGGGCGTCCACATAGGACCAGCGACAGGCCGTCGCCGATCGGCACGTTGACCGCGCCCTCGTCCGGATTGGACACCACCGGCCGGCCCGCCGAATCGGCCACGTGCCAACCGTTGTCGTCCCGCTCGAGCATCGTCACCGAGTCGAGAGTGAACGTCTCGCGCAATCGCTCCAGCAGCCGGTCGCCGCGCAGGATGCCGCCCGCGACGGTGGCGAGGGTCTGCGCCTCCGCACCGGCGTGCGCGGCCTCACGCGTGCGGCGCGCGGCCAGATCGACGACGGTGGACACCATGATGCCCACGGCCACGAACACCAACAGCGCCAACACGTTTTCCCGGTCGTTGATGGTCCACTCATAAACGGGCGGGGTGAAGAAATAGTTCAGCAGCAGGAACCCGCCCACGGCCGCGCACACCGCGGGCCACAACCCGCCCACGAGCGCCACGATCACCACCACGAGCAGGAACACCAGCACGTCGCTGGTCAGGTTGAACTCGGTGAACGTGAGCAGCGCGGTGAGCAGGGGCAGACCCGCGAGCCCGATGGCAAACCCGGCCACCCGCCGCTTGCGCGAAAGCGGGCTGCCCGAGCGCACCGGCCGGCCCCGCTTCACCTCCTCGTGCGTCACCAGGTGCACGTCGATGGAGCCCGACTCGGCGGTCGTCGTGACGCCCACACCACGCGAGAGGAGCTGCGCGAACCTGCCCCGCCGCGAGGCGCCCAGCACCAACTGGGTCGCGTTGACGCTGCGGGCGAAGTCCAGCAGCGCCCTGGGCACGTCCGCGCCGACCACCTCGTGATAGGTGCCGCCCAGGCTCTCCAGCAGCATGCGCTGCTTGGCCAGCAGCGCCGGGTCGGCCCCGGCCAGGCCGTCGCTGCGATTGACATGCACGGCCATCAGGTCGGCGCCGCGGGCACGGTCGGCGATGCGCGCCGCGCGCCGGATCAGCGTCTCGCCCTCCGGCCCGCCGGTCAGCGCGACCACGACCCGCTCCCGCGTCTCCCAGGTGGCATCGATGCTGTGCTCCGCCCGGTAGCGGTCGAGTTGCGCGTCGACCTTGTCCGCCAGCCACAGCAGGGCCAATTCCCTGAGGGCGGTGAGGTTGCCCACCCGGAAATAGTTGCCCAGCGCCGCGTCGATTTTTTCCGGGCGGTACACGTTTCCGTGTGCCATCCGGCGCCGTAACGCTTCCGGGGTCATGTCGACCAGCTCGACCTGTTCGGCCCGGCGCACGATCTCGTCCGGGACGGTCTCGCGCTGCGGCACGCCGGTGATGGTTTGCACGACGTCGTTGAGCGACTCCAAATGCTGGATGTTCAAAGTGGACAGGACGGTGATCCCGGCGGCCAGCAACTGCTCGATGTCCTGCCACCGCTTGGCATTGCCCGACCCGGGCACGTTGGTGTGCGCGAGCTCGTCGACAAGCACGACCTCCGGCCGGCGCGCCAGCACGGCATCGGTGTCCATCTCGGTGAAGGCGGCACCTCGGTACAGCATCTGCTTGCGCGGCACCACCTCCAGGTCGTCGATCAGCTCCCGCGTGTGCTCGCGGCCGTGCGTCTCGACGAACCCGATGACGACGTCGGTGCCCCGGCGGTGGCGCCGATGTGCCTCCTCGAGCATGGCGTAGGTCTTGCCCACGCCCGGGGCCGCCCCGAGGTAAATTCGCAGCTGTCCGCGCATCACACTTCTATCCTGGCAGCTCGTCGGGGATCCATACGCTAGCCCGCCCGATTTTGACGCCGCCTTGACGGGCGGACACAGCAAAGCGGGCCACGATGACTCGTGGCCCGCCGGTTGGTCGGGATCGGTCAGGTGGTGGAGCCGGTGACAGAGGTGCCGTTCTTCGTCACGAAATAGGTCA
>JBIOYB010000086.1:0-12345 GCA_044869915.1 Allorhizocola sp. | reverse complement strand
CGCAGGGCGGCCCCATCTGCTGCGGCTGCTGCCCATAAGGCGGGTATTGCGGCGGGGCGTCGTATTGCGGCGGTGGCGGCGGCTGGTGCTGATCGGCCGTGTAGACCTCAGCCGACACGCGGAACATGCCCGTGTCCAGCCCATCACCGCGCTCAATCTCCACGATCACATCGCCGTAGACAGTCCACGCCTGCTCACCGATGAACTCGGCCTGCGACTGCGCCAGCTCCTGAGCCAGAGCAGCCGCATATGGCGCCAGGCGACTGTGGTCATAAGGCGAGAGATCGATCACATAGCGGTTTGGCACGAGCGTGCGCCCACCGACCAGGATGGCCTTGTGCGCCTCAGCCTCACGCTGCATAGCGTTCAGGATCTCCACAGGGTGCACGACACCCTTGAACACCTTGGCAAAGGCGCCCTCTACTAGGCCTTCCAGGCGTTTCTCAAAGCGTTGCAACACGCTCACCGGCTCCTCCTCGGGTTCCGAGGACATGATGCTATCTGCCCTCAACACCCCGCGTCTGCGCCAAGTCCTCCCGATGCTGCGGAGGACACATCCAACCTGCTCATCGCACGTGCTATTGTTCCTCGGTCGCCCTCCGGCAAACCGGTTGGCGGCGAGGTCTTGGCATAGCGTAGGCTGTGCCCGCACCAATCGGGAGGTCCACTCCCGACGACCACACGTGGCGCTCTTGCGCTTCTGTGGTAGAGGTGCGCTGCCTGAGCGCGACGTCTGCTGCGCACAGGCAGAGCAACACCCACGCCGGGGCACAGCTAAACGCTCCCCTGGCGAGCCAGGGGAAGTGGCGGAATGGCAGACGCGCACGGTTCAGGTCCGTGTGCCCGAAAGGGCGTGAGGGTTCAACTCCCTCCTTCCCCACCACGAGGCTGCTCCGCCTCCTTCGTCGGCTCGCCTCGTGGTGGATTCTTGCTCCGGGGGCGACCCCCGGACACCCCACGATCTCTGGTTTCGCGCTGCGTTTGGGTGGGCGGTTCGACGGGGTTTTGGACCCCGGCCCGAAAAAGTCGCGAATGCGCTCGTGGCGAAACTCCTGCGCGTCTGTGGTGACGCGCCGCGTTTCAGGGGCGGTCCGAAGGAAGACCATGGGTGCGCTCGCGGCGAAAATCCTGCACGTCTGTGGTTTCGCGCCGCGTTTGGGTCGGCGGTTCGACGGGGTTTTGGGCCCCCGGCCCGAAGAAACCCATGGGGTGCGCTCGTGACGAAACTCCCGCAGGTCTGTGGTGGCGCGCCGCGTTTGGGTGGGCGCTCTAGCGGTTGAGTGTCGGCTTCAAGACTTTTTATTTGATACGCGGTGGGAGCGCCGGCGGCTGTCTGATAGTTGATCTCTTCGGGGCGAATTTCGTGACCGACTGGTTGAGGTCGTTGCCCTGGGCGCCGCTGATGGGGCCCACCGTGATGGGCCCCAGGTTTGGTTCAGCTGGAGTGGGTGCGGATCCGCCAGAAGCCGAGCCCAGTCAGCAGCAGGGTGAGCCCGAGGAACGCCGACAGCTCGATCCACTGGAACCGCCAATAGCGGTCGGCGGGCTGGTACGTGTAGCTGAAGTGCAGGTTTTGCCGGGTGGTGCATTCCATCGCCGCCTGCGGGCCACCCTGCCGGCATTGATCCGCCTGTTCGGCCGTGTATGGCGTGCCGTCCGCGTTGAACACCGGGCTGCTGGACGTCAGCGACCACGCGCCGGGCATCGTGTATCCGCCGACCTGGGCACCGCTTTCGTTGATGCCCATGAAGTCCGCTCGTGAGATCGCCTCGGCGTCGAACTTTACGTTGCTGGTGACCGGCGTCATGAGGTGCTCCCGGAGCGCGGTGGGCACGAGGACCTGGATCACGGCGAACAGGGCGAGGGTCAGTGCCATGGCCGGCAGTGTGCGGCGCAGGAGCAGCCCGATGACCGTGCCGAGCAGGAACGCGAAGGCGGCGTACCCGATCGGGGTGATGTTGCGCGAGGCGAACGTCAACGCGCCGAACCGTTCGCCGATCAGCTCGTCGTAGCGGCTGGCGCTCCAGGTCAGAAGCAGGCTGTAGAGCCCGGTGACGGCCATGCTGATCAGGGTGAGCAGCGTCAGTTTGACCGCGAGCCAGCGCGTGCGGGTGATGCTCTGGTTCCAGACCAGGCGGTCGGTCTTCTCCTCGAGCTCGCGGGTGATCAACGGCGCGCCCCAGAAGACCCCGATCAGCGCCGGTACACCCAGGAGCAGGGCGCCGATCAAGAAGACCGGCGCTTCGTACGCGTTTTCGAATTCCCGCCGGGCTCCGATGCAGTCGGCGGGCGGGCAGTCGACGATGTCGGTGGTGTAGGCGTGTCGCATCTGGTAGCCGAGAATGACGAGGTAGATCGCGAGCACCGCCAGCGCTGCGAGCGCGACCACCGCCTGCGTGCGGAACTGCCTCCAGGTCAGCCAGATCATCGCTGTGCCTCCAAAGGGGTGAGGGACGAGCCGCGGACCGACGCCTCGGCGGCACGGGTCATGTAGGCGAGGCCAACGTCTTCCAGGCCGGCGTGGTCCGCGCCCAGGATCGGATGGGTGCTTCGCGCGATCACGGTGGTCTCGCGGGCGGTGTGGTCGGCGTGGATGACTTCGGCCCCGGCGGGCAGGTCGTCGAGATCGGCTCGCGTCCCGGTGACCCGATAGTGGACGGCGAGGAGGTCCGCGACGTCGCCTGCGAGCTGGACCCGCGACGCGGCCAGCACGATGAGGTGGTCGCAGACCCGCTCCAGATCGCCGAGCAGGTGTGAGGAGAGGACGACGCTGACGCCGAGTTCGGCGACGAAGTCCAGCAGGTCGCGCAGGAATGCGCTGCGCGCCAAGGGGTCCAGGGACGCGACCGGTTCGTCGAGGATCAGCAGATCGGCTCGTTTGGCGGCGGCGACGGTGAGCGCGAGCTGTGCCCGCTGGCCGCCGGAGAGCCGGCCGGCCTTCTGCGCGGGGTTGAGGCCGAGCCGCTGGATGCGCCGCTGCGCCAGGGACATATCCCAGCGGGGGTTCAATTTGGCGCCTAGTCGCAGGTGATCGGCGACCGACAGCCCGGAGTAGACCGGGGCGTCCTGCGCGACGAAACCGACCCTGGCCAGCTGCGCCGCTCCGGCAGCCGGGCGGTTGCCCAGCACCGCGATGCTTCCGGCGGTCGGCGCGATCAGGCCACAGGTCAGGCCGAGCAGCGTGGACTTTCCCGCGCCGTTCGGGCCGACCAGGCCGACGATCCGCCCGGCCGGTATGCGCAGGGTGCAGTCTGTCAGCGCGGTCGTCCGGCTGTAGCGCTTGCTCAGCCGTTCGGTCTCGATGATCGGCGTCATCGCTTCGCGCCTGACGTTGTGCGAGTGGTCCACACGGTGGATCTCCTGTCTCGAGTTTCACGGATGTGGGACCAGTTGTAGAGATTGGACGGTCACAGCACGGTCAGCGTCGTTGTGACCGTGCTGTGACGCGGGCCCCGATAACCTCGGACGATGAGGGTGCTGGTGGTCGACGACCAGACGGAGCTCGCCGACTCGGTGGCGCGGGTGCTGCGCCGGGAGGGGATGGCCGTCGACGTGGCCTACGACGGCGCGGCCGCGCTGGAGCGCACCGATGTCGTGGACTATGACGTGGTCGTTCTGGATCGCGATCTGCCCGGGGTGCATGGGGACGACGTGTGCCGCGCCCTGGTCGCCCGGGAGGCGTCCAGCCGTGTGCTGATGTTGACGGCTTCGGGCACGATCGCGGAGCGGGTCGAGGGGCTCGGTCTCGGCGCCGACGACTACCTGCCCAAGCCTTTCGCGTATGCCGAACTCGTGGCCAGGATCCGTGCGGTTGGGCGGCGCACCCGCCCGGCGGCGCCGCCGATCCTGGTCCACGGCGACCTCCGGCTCGATCCGGCGCAGCGCATCGCCACCCGCACCGGCGCCCGCCTGCCGCTCAGCCCGAAGGAGTTCGCCGTGCTCGAACACTTGCTCACCGGCCGGGGCCGGGTGATCTCCGCCGAGGAGCTCCTCGATCGGGTCTGGGATGAGGCGGCCGATCCGTTCACCACCACGGTGAAGGCGACGATCAACCGGCTGCGGGCAAAACTCGGCGATCCGCCGCTGATCGAGACCGTCGCCCGCGCCGGTTACCGGATCTGACATGCCCCCGGTCCACCGGCTCCGGCTGCGTTTCACCCTGCTCTACGGCGTGATGTCGGTCCTGTCCGGCATGATCCTGCTCGCGATCGTCATCTCCCTGGCCCGGGGCGTCCTGCCTGTCGATGGCCCCGCCAGGGCCGCCCCACCGGGTCCGACCCCGGTCGGGACTCCCGCCGCCTACATCAGCTTCCAAGCCGACATGCTGCTGCTGCCGGGGATCGCCCTCGCGATCATGGCGCCGGTCTCGCTGGCGCTGGGCTGGATGTTTGCCGGGCGCATGCTGCGCCCGGTGCAGGCGATGACCGTCAGCCTGCGGCAGATCTCCGGATCCAACGTCCACGAGCGCCTGGCCGTGGCGGGCCCCCGCGACGAGTTCAAGGACCTCGCGGACACCATCGACGGCCTGCTCGCCCGGCTGGAGTCCGCGCTCGACGGCCACAAACGCTTCGTCGCCAACGCCGCACACGAGCTGCGTACGCCGTTGACCGTCGAGCACGCGCTGATCGAGGAACCGCTGATCGACCCCGACGCGACCGTGGACGCCTTTCGGGCAAACTTCGAGCGTCTGCTCGCCGCCAACCGGCAACGCGGCCGGTTGCTGGAGTCGCTGCTCACGCTCGCCGGCAGCGAGCACGGCCGCGACCGGGTCGAGAGGGTGGACCTCGCCGGGATCGTGCGGCAGGCGATCCGGGATCGGACGGCGGACTTCGACCGTCACCGGCTCCAGGTCAAGGTCGCCGTCCGGTCGGCGTGGTTCCTCGGCGACCCGACGCTGATCGCGCGGCTGGTCGCGAACCTTTGCGACAACGCGATCCACTACAACGTCCCGGGCGGCGTGATCGACGTCAGCACGCGCTTGGACACCGGCCAGGCGGTGCTGGTGATCGCGAACACCGGGCCTGTTGTCCCGCCCGGCGAGGTGCAGCGCCTGTTCGAGCCGTTCCAGCGGCTGCATCGGGTCTCCGACGATGCCCATCACGGGCTCGGGCTGTCAATTGTCCGCGCGATCGTGGCCGCGCACTCCGCTGAGCTCAACGCGTATTCACGTCCGCAGGGCGGACTCGCGGTCGAGATCGCGTTCCCAGCCGTCGAAGCGACCTGCGGACTCGCGGACTGATCGGCGCCTGGCGACAGTCGAGCTTCCTGGTCAGCACCTGGTGTGGACGTTGTCCTGGAAGACGTTCACACTCTGCAGGGCGTCGGCATGGCTGGGTTCTCCCGGTGGCTTCGTCAGAGCGGTTTGCTTGCGTTGATGCTCTCGGGTCCCAGTTGCACGCTGCGGCCTGTCGCCGGGTTCGGTCTCTACGCCTCGAGCAAGTTGCCGGCAGGCTATCTGGTCGGCGTGCTCGCTCAGGAGATCGGCGAACGCGAAGTGACCGTCAACGCGGTCATCGCGACCGCGACGGACGGTGCAGGCTACTTCTCCCACAAACAACAGTGCCGGCAACGATGACGACCCGCTCCGTACGCTCGTGCAGAACGCCAGCCACTCGGCACGCGCATGGGCACGGTCGACGACGTCGCAGACGCAGTCGAGTTCTTCACCAGCAAACTGGCCCGCTGGATCAGCGGACAGCAGCTACTCGTCAGCGGCGATCGCGGGTCATTGCGCTCGAGTCAAGACGCGCGCCGGATGGGCGCGGGCCTGGCGAGCCAGGGCTGGTCGCCGGCATGATCGAGTGTGCCGTCCCGCTGCTCCGCGTAGGGTTTCCAGTGTGTTCTCACCGCTGCGCGATCTAGACCTTGCCGAGCTGCGCCACCGGACGAGCCAGAAGTGGCGCACCTACGCCGAAGACGTGCTGCCGATGTGGGTGGCCGAGATGGACACGACGCTCGCTGAGCCGATCAAGGCGGCGGTGCGCGAGGCGATCGAGTCCGGTGACACCGGTTATGCGTATGGCTCGGCCTATGGGCAGGCGCTGGCCGAGTTCGCCAAGCAGCGGTGGGATTGGACAGTCGACATCGGACGCACGCTGACCATGCCCGACGTCATGATGGGCGCGGTCGAGCTGCTGCGGCTCGTGACCGAGCCCGGCGACGGCATCGCCATCAGCCCGCCGGTGTATCCACCGTTCTACATGTTCCTGCGCAGCATGGATCGGCGTGTGGTGGAGGCGCCGCTCACGGCGGAGGGCCGGCTGGATCCCGACGCGTTGGAACGCGCGTTTGGGCAGGCGAAGGCCTATCTGCTGTGCAACCCGCAAAACCCGACCGGGACTGTCCACACGCGACAGGAGCTGGAGGCGGTGGCGCAGCTCGCGCAGCGGCACGGTGTGCGCGTGGTGGCCGATGAGATCCACGCGCCGCTCACGCTCCAGGGCGCTTCTTTTCAACCCTTTTTAGCTTTATCCGGTACCGAAAAATGCTTCAGTTTGTTGTCCGCGTCCAAAGCCTGGAACCTTGCCGGGATGAAGGCGGCCGTGGCGGTCGCGGGCGAGGCTGCCGTGGCCGATCTCGCGCGGGTGCCACCGGAGGTCGGCGACGGTGTCAGCCACCTGGGCGTGATCTCGCACGTGGCGGCGCTGCGCGAGGGCGGCCCGTGGCTCGACGGGCTGCTCTCCGATCTGGACGGCAACCGGCGCCTGCTCGGTGAGCTGCTCGCCGAGCATCTGCCGTTGGTGCGCTACCGCCCGCCGCAGGCGACCTACCTGGCCTGGCTGGACTGCCGCGAGATCGGCGCCGGTGACGAGCCGCAGCGGCTGTTCCTGGACAAGGGGCGGGTCGCGTTCGTGCCCGGACCGTCGTTCGGGCCGGGCGGCGACGGGCACGTGCGGTTCAACCTGGGCACGTCGCCGGAGATCATCGAGGAGGGCGTGCGGCGGATGGTGAGCGCGGTGAGCTAGCACCTCCCGCCGCCGGGTCCCGGATGGTGAGCGCGGCGGGGTTGCTGTAGCAGGCCGCCCGCAGTTGACCAGTGCATGGGTGTGGCGCTGGTGACCGGCTCGGCCGGGCTTGTCGGGTCGGAGGCGGCGCGGCACTTCGCCGGCTTGGGCATGCACGTGGTCGGCATCGACAACGACATGCGGCAATATTTCTTCGGCCCTGACGGGTCCACCGCGTGGAGCAGGCAACTGCTGATCACCTCGCTGGGCAGCCAGTACACGCACTACTCGGTGGACATCCGCGATCGCGCTTCCCTACAGGACATTTTCGCCCGCTACGGCCGGGACCTCCGGCTGGTGATCCACGCGGCCGCCCAGCCGAGCCACGACTGGGCGGCCAGGGAGCCGTTCACCGACTTCGACGTCAACGCGGTGGGCACGCTCAACGTGCTGGAGCACACGCGGCTGCACGCGCCCGAGGCCGTATTCATCCACTGCTCGACCAACAAGGTGTACGGGGACACGCCCAACCGCCTGCCGTTCGTGGAGCTGGAGACCCGCTACGAGCTCGACCCGGATCACCCGCTCACCGAGGGGATCGATGAGGGCATGAGCATCGATGCCAGCATGCACTCGCTGTTCGGCGCGGCCAAGCTGGCCGCCGACGTCATGGTCCAGGAGTATGGGCGCTACTTCGGCCTGAGGACCGGATGTTTCCGCTGCGGCACGCTGACCGGGCCGGCGCACTCGGCGGCGGAACTGCACGGGTTCCTCGCGTTCCTGATGCGCTGTGTGATGGCCGGGCGCACGTATCAGCTGCACGGCTACAAGGGCAAGATGGTCCGCGACGCGATCCACTCCCGCGACGTGTGCAGTGCGTTCGAGGCCTTCTTCCGCGCTCCGCGCTCGGGCGAGGTGTACAACCTGGGCGGCGGGCGGTTCGCCAACGCCTCGCACATCGAGGCGTTCGCGCTCGCCGAACAGATCACGGGGCGCCAAGCGAGGGTCAATTATCGGGAACGGCACCGGACAGGCGACCATCGGTGGTACATCAGTAACATGAGGAAGTTTCGTAGCCACTTCCCCCGCTGGGCGCCGACCTACGACATACCCACGATCCTGAAGGAGATCCACGAGGCCAACGCCGACCGCTGGCGCGAATGAAGCGCCGGATGAAGCGCAGTGTGCTGGGCGTGCTCGTGGATACCTGCGACTACGACGGCGCGACCGGCCAGATCATCGCCGCGGCACGCGAACGGCGGCACTTCGCCATGACCGCCATCGCCGTGCACGGCATCATGCGCGGTGTCGGCGACCGCGCGCTGTGCCGGCAGCTCAACAGCTTCGACCTGGTGACACCGGACGGGCAGCCGGTGCGCTGGGCGCTCAACCTGCTCCACGGCGCCGGGCTGCGGGACCGGGTCTACGGGCCTGACCTGACGCTGCAGGTCCTCGCCGACGCCTCCGGCATGGATCTTCCGGTGTATCTCTACGGCTCCTCCCCCGGTACCCTCCAAAGGCTCAAAAAGGTTTTGAAAGCCCAATTTCCGGACCTGAGGATCGCCGGAGCGGAGCCGTCCAAGTTCCGCGGCGTGCGCCGAGGCGAGGCCGAGGAGATCGCCCACCGGATCGCCGGATCGGGCGCGCGCATCGTCCTGATCGGACTCGGCTGCCCGCGACAGGAGCGCTTCGTCTACGCGATGCGGCCCCTGCTCGACATGCCGCTGCTGGCGGTGGGCGCGGCCTTCGCGTATCACGCGGGGGACCTGCCACGCCCACCGGGCTGGATGCAGCGCTACGCGCTGGAGTGGCTGTGGCGCCTCCTGCTCGAACCGTGCCGGCTGTGGCGGCGCTACCTCGTCACCAACCCCGCGTTCCTGGCCATGCTCGGCGCGCAGAAGACGCGGATGTGGCGGGCCGTGCCGCCACCACCCGCGACCGAACGCCCCGTGAGCTTTTCTATTTAGCGGGGATATAGATCAAATCGAGTACCGCGCGAGCCGCCTCGAACCAGCGGTTCATCCATTCGGGGGACGGCTGCGCGCCCTTGGGCGGCAACTCCATCAGCAGCCCGCGCATCAGCGGGTGATCCACAAGGGACGTCCTGCCGCTGCCGTCGAGCCAACCCTCCTCAAATCCGAGGGTGAGCGAGGGAACGGGCTCCAGCGGCTGATAGGAGTTGACCTTCGTTGCGTGTTCCGGCATTGCCATCGGCTTCCTCAAGATTCCTGGTCGCTTTGGTCGTCTTTGGTCGGCGCGTTGCCGTTACTGAGCTGGCGTTTTCTGATACAACGACCGCAACCGAATCGAGGCGACGGTTCGCCCGCTACCGTCACCTCGCGTTCGAGAACCAAGTTGTGCACTGCGTGCGGGGGAACAATGGCCATCGAGGCTAGGTGCGGGCATTACTGCGCCTCTTGTCATGCCTCATTCCATCCGGCGCCCGCGGTGCCGGCCGCGCGCGCACCGGCCGACGACCGGGCCGCGATCTGCGCGCTCGACGAGATCGGAGAGGACGAGCGCTGGCTGTGGCGCCTGGTCACGGAGGCCGACCGGGTGATCGGCCTCGCGCCGCCCACACCCGACACCGGGCGGCTCACGCGCGCCGAGGAGAGATACGCGGCCGCATGCCGCGCCGAGGAACGCATCCAGACCAGGATCAGGGCGACCGAGACCGCGCTGGCCCGGCCGGGATCATGGCTGCGCCTGGCGCACCGCACGGCGCTCGCCAGGCACCTCAGGGAGGACCGCGCGGCGGCGGTGCTGGCGGCCGTCCAACGTGGACGGGTCGAGGAGGCGCTCAACCGGCTACGGGCCGTGGCCACGGCGCACACCGACTACCTCGCGCAGCACCACGCCGTCCTGGCCGCCGGGCGCAATGCGCGGACCGAACTGGAACGCATCTTCGACGACCTCATCGACGGGTACGCGAGGCTACAGCCGCCGCCCGCATGGTTCCGGTTTGGACTCGGCTACCCACCACCGCCCGGTGCGCAGCGCGAATGGCTTTCGCAGGCCAGAGAAACGCTGGCGCAGAGGCGCCGATCGGCCGTCGAGCAACCCAAATGGCTGGACACATAGGGGGAGGGCGCGGCACCGCACCCTGGCCACGCCCTCATCCACTAACGGTTTGTTGCGGGTCAACTAGCGTTTCGTTGTGAGCTCACGGGGTTGTGGGCTCACAGATCGAATTCGCCGTCTCTCACCCCGCCGACGAACGCGTCCCACTCGGCTTGGGTAAAGACCAACACAGGACCTGTGGCGTCCTTAGAGTCACGCACAGCGATGGCGTCACCCACAAAGGCCACTTCGACACACATGTCGGTGTTGCCACCACTCCGAGTGCTCTTGCGCCACCGTGCTCCACTTAGGTCAAGCTCGTATCCCTTGTGGGAACCTACACCCTTTTCCATCTCGGCTCCTCCGCCAGAAATGCGATCCGCTTCACGGATTCCTCGGGGCTAAGTGCCGCCTCCCGGAGTCTATCGAAAATCTCCGCGTAGAACCTCAGTTCGCGTTCCTTCTCAAGGAACAGGCCGCCCGTCGCGTTTTCAGCATAGACAATGCTCGATCCGTCCGACTCCGGGAAGTCCAGAATCGCAAACGTTCCTTCCATTGCGGGATGTGCCCCGGCCTCAAACGGCAACAGTTGTATCGTCAGGTTCGGCATGGACGACACGGATTCACAAAGCCGCAGCATCTGCGCCTTCATGACCTCGTCACCTCCGACCGGACGACTTATCACAGCCTCGTCCAGCACCACCTCGAATTGAAGCGGATTCTCATCCTTTCGACTGAGCAACGATTGGCGACCCAGTCGGACACGGACCCGTTCCGAGATTTCTTCGCTACGAGCGCGTGGATTGCTCGTGCTAAACATGGCGATGGCGTAGTCCTCCGTTTGGAGCAGGCCCGGGACCACCTGATGCTCATAGGCCCGGATGCGGCTGGCCGCATTTTCGTTGCCCACATAGGCACTCACGAGGACGTTGCTATAAGGGTGCCACCAACTGCGCTGGCGTTCGTGCCGCCTGGCCTCGCGGGCCATGTCCATGATGTCCAGTGCGTCCTGCCCGGTGACACCGTAGATCTCCAGGAGGTCGCGCACATCGCGCATCCCCACAGAGCTGTGACCGGTTTCTATTCTTGAGATCTTCGACTGCGAACACTCCATCAACTCGGCGACCTGTTCAAGGGTCATGTTGTTCTGTTCTCGCATCTTGCGCAGCGTCAGACCGATCCGGCGCCTGCGCATCACCGGCATCTGCTGGGTTGCCACGGTCCGCACCTCCGCGACGACAAATTCGGCGGCGCTTGTGCCGAGCGTCGCCGAACAGGGGAATTTCCTCCGCCGTGCGAGCATGCTCCGCCGAGCGGGCAGAGTTCAAGCATCCGAACGCACAAATCGGCGGGACCGGCATGGTGGTGTTAAAAGCCACAGGTGTGTCGCATACCGGACGAACGACACGTGCGCGCACTTCCAAAGTGCAACTTGCATCGATCTCGGTCGTCGTGCATTGTGTCTGGTATAGCACGGCTACCTGTTGATCGGGCGATTGGTGTCATCCCGACGGGCGGGCGTGCTCCCACCCCTAGCGTGCTCAACGACTGAGGACCAGTGCTGTGCACACCTGCGGTGCGACAAAGGATGGAGACCATGAACCCCATGAGCCCACAGTCCGGAGACATCGTCCACGTCACGCGCGATGCCAGCGTCCAGTTCCTGCGGCCCATGATGTTCCGCGTCATCCGCGTGCACGACTGGAAAACCTACGACGGGTGGATGTGGCTCGACGGCTACCAGCTCAACTCCGCGGGCGACGCTGTTGAGCGGCGGTCCATCTTCGTGCAGGAGGCAGGGCTCAAGAAACTCGCCGGCCGCAACACGCCGCGCATGCTGGCGGCCGCAGCCGCCTGACCTTTTTCCTTCGGCCGCCGTCCCATCCGGATCGCACTGCGTCACACGACCGTCACTTGCCGTCGGGATCACGCGGCCGTCATCATCGCACCGTGTCACGCAGCCCTCACTGAGCCCCATCGGCACCCCACGGCCGGCCCGCGTCACCCGGCCATCGGCACCCCACGGCCGTCGGCCCTCCGCCGCCTGCGGCCATCGCCCCACGGCCATCGCCCCACGGCCATCGCTGTGCCATCGGCGTCAGGCGGCCATCACCTGTGTCAGCGACCGAATCATCTTCGCGAATTCGCCTGATTCCCAAGGGGTTTCATGCTTACGATCGAGGAACCCTGAGAGTTTGACCCTCGCCGGGCCCGGGCTTGAAAGCACCTGGGGGCGGCGCCATGGACGAACCACCGAGCAACCAATACCGGCCGCGGCGACTCACCGTCGTTTGCGGAGCCGCGCTGGCCGCGGCGCTCTTCACGCCGGTACCGGCGACGG
>JBIOYB010000085.1:0-18466 GCA_044869915.1 Allorhizocola sp. | reverse complement strand
CTTGCGCAGAACGACCTTGACCCGGCCCGCAAAATTACTTGAGCTCGCTCCGTGCCGAAGGGTCGACGGGAGGAACCCACCTCCTGGAGCCCCCGAGGTCTCCCGCCGGAGGCACGCTCTTGGTTCTTTGGCAGGGCGGAGCGATGCGCGCGCATGCCCCCGCACAATCAAGCCGAGAGCCGGATCGTGAGCACCCCGTCGCTTAGGCCCACGACGGGCAGGGTGCCGATGGCTATGCAGGCTAACGCTCGATAGCGGACGGGGATGGTCGTGCGGAGGGAACCTGACTCCGGATCCTATAGCCGCACCGAGTTGTCGCCGAGGGAGGCGAGGAAGGTGCGGTCGCCCACGGGCAGCGCGCACACAGAGGATCGGCCCGGGGCGGCCATGGAGGGCCTACAGTCGCCTTCCGGTTTTGGGATCCCATAGGAGCACCGTGCCGTCGATGCCGCCGGAGGCGACGAGGGTCCGATCGCCGAAGAGCACCGCGCAAACCGTCGACACCCGACCGAGGTGGCCTTCCAGGATGGCCCACTCGGCGCGCGAGGGCGGCCCGGCGACGAAGGGAGCTGGGCGACGTGGGCGTTGAGTGTCGCTGCGATGCCGGGCGGGAAGGCGAGTGTGGCGGGATCGGCGACACGATGTCGATGATGATCTGCCGCGCCTGGGCGGGCCCGGCCGCCTCGTCCAGCGCGTCGATCACGATGTTGAACCGGGCCTCGGCGCGTTCTTCGAGTCGTCGGTGTAGCGCCCGGTGCAGATCGCCTGGGTGGCGGGGGAGCCGGACGGAGGCCGCCCGCGCGATCTCCATGGCCACATCGAGCGCGGTCTTGCCCCTCGCGTGCACGGCGCACGCCACCGGACCGACCGTGGCCTTTGACGTTTTCGTCTTCGGGCGGCAGCGTGACCCGCGTCCGCGCGTCGGCGGTGGTGACCACGCGGCCGAGCACGGCGGATTTGCCCGCTCCGGGGAGCCGGTGGCCACCAGCATGCGTTGATCCGGTATGGGCCGGACCAGCCATTCGGCCACGGCGGCCAGCACGGCGGTCCGGCCACGGAATCGATAACCGGCCCGAGGTCGCCACAACGCCGCCGCTTCCACATTGGACTCGACGGACCACCTGGCCAGTCCTGCATCGCCTGGTACACGGTCACCGCCATGGCGTCGCCGTCGCGGTCCGGGCGCGGCTGGGTCCGGTCCACCAGGCCCACCACCGCCTCGTATCGCGGCGACCACAGGGCGTGCTGTGGTCATCAGACTCAGCCCCAGAAGGTGACGCCTCCCAGGAGGTGACGCCTCCCAGAAGGTGACGGGCGTCGATTATTTCAAAGGGTGCAAGTCGGTACCAAGCCACCGCCAGGATCCGACACAGTGGCCGCGCCGCATCTCACATCCGCACGACCACTGTTTCGAGGCGAGACAGTGAGGTAATAGGGTGTTGTGGTGGCTGGGCGCGCGGCGGTGGTGTTGGTGGTCGCGGGGTTGCTGGTGAGCGGCTGTTCCGGGCCTGCTGAGCCGGTGCCGTGGGTGGACCAGCCTGCTGTGCCGCCGAGCCCGTCGGTTGCGACCAAGCCGCAGCCACGCGAGGCGACGACGTCGTGCCAGGCGCGGGATCTGGAGTCGCTGTGGCCGGAGGGCGGGGACACGTTCGCCGACAAGGGTTCCAACGCGTTCGCGATGCTGGTGCGCAACGTGGGTGCGGCACCGTGCACGCTGTCGGGGCATCCCAAGGCGCAGGGCCTGGACAAGGATGGGCGGCCGGTCGGCGGCGTGGCTGTGCCCGCCGATGATGGCGGCAGCGACCACGTCACGATCGAGCCGGCGGAGCCGGCTCGGGTGGTGTTGCGGGCCGATTCGGTGGGGTGTCCGGGGCCCGAGCTGACCTATCATGGCGCGGAGTTGTTGCTGGACAACGGGTTTCACTTCGTGGTGCGCAATGCGTGGCTGCGTGGGGCGTGTCCGCTGCGGGTGAGCGGCTGGGAGCCTGTGGTCAACGAGGCGGAGCCGTTTTGGCCGCTGGAGGCGCGGCTTCAGGCGCCTTCGTGGGCCGAGGTGGGCGCCGAGCTGACCTATGTGCTGGAGCTGGCCAACGTGACCGCGTCGACCGAGCGGCTCGATCCGTGCCCGGTGTTTACGCAGGTGCTCACGCCCGAGGAGGGGTTTGACCCGCGCAAGCTCGATGAGCTCAAGGTCGTCGTGCGAGGGTCTTATCGGCTCAACTGCGCGGTGGACGTCGTCGGGCCGCGGGCTGCCGTCCGGTACCAGATGAAAGTGGTTGTCCCCAAGGATTTTCCGCAGGGACGGACCGTGCTGTATTGGATGCTGGAGGGCGGTTCGCGCATGTCGGCGACGACCGTGCTCAATGTGTCCACACGGGACAGTTGAGCCCTGGTTTCGCGCGGCCACAGTCTGTGCTGCTGCGGCTTGCTTTGCGCTGCCGCCGACAGGAAACTCAGTCTTCGATGGCGACCCCGGCCGCGCGCATCTCGGCGACGGCGCGCTCGGTGGTGTCGGGTGCGACGCCCGCGGTGAGGTCGAGCAGGACCTTGGTGTGGAAGCCCTCGCGGGCCGCGTCGATGGCGGTGGCACGCACGCAGTGGTCGGTGGCGATGCCGACGATGTCCACGGAGTCGACGTCGTGCATGCGCAGCCAGGCGGCGAGGCCGATGCTGGCCGCCGTGCCCTCGAAGCCGGAATAGGCGGCCTTGTCGGAGCCCTTGAAGAAGATCGCCTCGATCTTGTCGGTGTCGAGGTCGGGGTGGAAGTCTGCGCCCGGTGTGCCGGCGACGCAGTGCACCGGCCAGGTGCTCACGTAGTCGGGCGGGTTGCCGAAGTGTGGGCCGGGGTCGACGTGATAGTCCTTGGTCGCGACCACGTGGTCCCAGTGTGTGGTGGACAGCACGGCCGAAACCCCCGCGGCCACGGCGGAGCCACCGGCCACCGGCAGCGAGCCGCCCTCACAGAAGTCGTTTTGGACGTCGACGATGATGAGTGCGCGAGCCATGGCTACTCCTGTATGACGGGGATTGCGGGATCGCCTTGGGAAAGTTTAAGACCCTCCCACGGGATGGAGATGAGGCAGTCGCGGAGGTGGTCACGCGACTGGGCGAGCGTGGGCAGGTCGTCTGCCAGGGAGCCGTCGGCCATGAACCGGCGCTGCAGGAGGCGATCGTTGGGCTGGCGGGCCGGCTCGCTCTGCGACGCGACGACCTCCTCGGTGGCGGTGCCGGTGGGCTTGTGGCGGCGCACCGCGGTCTTGCGGCCGCCGACGGTGCGCTTGTTTTCGGAACGCTTGACGACCGGGCGGCCGTCGACCTCGACGAGCTTGTAGACCAGGCCGGCGGTGGGCGCGCCGGAGCCGATGACGACGGCCGTGCCCGCGCCGTAGGCGTCGACGGGCTCGGCGCGCAGGGCGGCGATCGAATATTCGTCAAGGTCGCCGCTGACCACGATCTTCACGTCGGGCGCGCCGAGCTCGTCGAGCAGCGCGCGAGACTGCGCGGCGAGGACCGACAGGTCGCCGGAGTCGATGCGGATCGCGCGCAGGCGGGGGCCCGCCACCTCGATCGCGTTGCGGATGCCCTGCGTGATGTCGTAGGTGTCGACGAGCAGCGTGGTGTCGTGCCCGAGCGTGAGCAGCTGCGAGGCGAACGCGGCCTGCTCGTCGTCGTGCAGCAGCGTGTAGGCGTGCGCGGCCGTGCCCGCGGTCGGTATGCCGTAACGCATGCCGGCCGCGAGGTTGGACGTCGACGCGAATCCGGCCAGGTAGGCCGCCCGCGCGGACGCCACCGCCGCCTCCTCGTGCGTGCGCCGCGAGCCCATCTCGATCAGCGGGCGGCCCTTGGCGGCCGTGACCATGCGCGCGGCCCCGGCCGCGATCGCGCTGTCGTGGTTGAGCACGGACAGGATGAGCGTCTCGAGCACCACGCACTCGGCGAAGGGCCCCTGGACGGTGAATATCGGGGAGTTGGGGAAGTAGAGCTCGCCCTCCGCGTACCCCCAAATGTCGCCCTTGAATTTGAATGATTCCAACCAGCGAGCCGTTTCGCCATTGATCACCTTGGTGTTGATCAGAAAATCGATCTCATCTCCGTCGAAGCGGAAGCCGTCCAGGAGATCGAGCAGCCTGCCCGTCCCGGCCACCACACCGTAGCGCCGACCTGGGGGAAGCCGCCGCGCGAAGACCTCGAACACGCAGTTGCGGGCGGCCGTGCCGTCGCGCAGCGCGGCGCCGATCATGGTGAGCTCGTAATGGTCGGTCAAAAGGCCCGGAGATCCCAACACGAGGACAGCTTATGCGGCCGATGTGTCATTACTATGGGACGCGTGACCGCCGCCCCACAGACTGCGCCGACCGAGATAGTCGCGCCGGCAGAGCAATCTGCGTATCACTGGGTCACCGTCGTGCACAACGATCCGGTGAATCTGATGAGCTACGTGACATGGGTGTTTCAGCAGCTCTTCGGCTACAGCAAGGACAAAGCGGAGCTGCTGATGCTGGACGTGCACCACAAGGGCAAGGCCGTCGTGAGCGCGGGCGCTCGAGAGCGCATGGAGCACGACGCGGCCCGCCTGCACTCCTACGGTCTATGGGCGACGGTGAATAAACTGTGAGCGAGCTTGCGAGCTCACCCCGGGGCGACGCGACGCAGTCGGTCATGGACACCGTGCTGGAGCGAAGCGGGGCACGTCCATGACCCTGTTCAAGCGGCGCAATGGCGTCTGTGTCGCCACGTTTCGCGAGGACGAGGTCCGGGTCCTGCGCAAGGTCGCCGAGGAGGTCGTGGGGCTGCTCACCGAGGGCTTCGACCATTCCGACCCGGTCGTGGGGCGCCTCTTTCCTGAGGTATACCCGGATGCGCCGCGCGATTCGGCCGAGTTCCGCCGGCTCACCGAGGGCGACCTCAAGACGTCTAAGATCGATCAGGCGGGGGCGATCCTCGCCGGCCTACCCGAGGAGGGCGAGGGCGAGGTCCGGCTCGACGCCGAGGCGGCCGAGGCGTGGCTGCGGGCGCTCAACGACGCCCGCTTGGCGCTCGGCATCCGCCTGGAGATCACCGACGGCACCGACCTGGAGAATGAGCTTGATCACGCCATCGCCGAGGATCCGGGGTCCGGGCGAGTGTTTCAGCTCAGTGTTTACTCATATTTGGGCTACTTGCAAGATTCCTTGCTGACGGCGCACACCGCGTAGGATCGCGTCCGTGTTGACCAACGGTCAGTTGACCATCGAACAGGCGATTCTCGACGCGATAATCGTCCACGCCCGCCGGGATCACCCGGAGGAGGCGTGCGGTGTGGTTGCCGGCCCGATCGGTTCGGACAGGCCGACCCGTCTGATCCCGATGGAAAACGCCGAGCGATCCATGGAGTTCTATCGGTTTGACTCCATGGAGCAGCTTCGCGTGTGGCGGGAGATGGACGATCGGGATGAGGAGCCGGTGGTGATCTACCACTCGCACACCCACACCGAGGCCTATCCGTCGCGCACCGATGTCGCCATCGCGGGCTATCCGGAGGCGCATTACCTTCTCGTCTCAACCCGTGAGCCTGATTCGACCGAGATTAGGTCGTTCCGTATTCTGGACGGCGTGGTTAAGGAAGAGCCGGTTAACGCCGTGCAGTCATACATGTTTGGGCAAACCCCAAACAGCGTTGACTACGAGTGTCAGGGGTAGCAGGCCCCCGACAACCGTTAACCCCCTTTTTTCTTCTCTTCCTTAGGAGTCTGAGACAGTCATGGCTATCGATGTCCGCATCCCCACGATCCTTCGCAACCTCACCGGCGGTGCCAAAGCGGTGTCCGGTTCCGGCGACACCCTGCTGCAGCTGCTCGACAGCCTCGACGCGGCGCACCCGGGCATCAAGGCCCGGCTGATCACCCCCGAGGGCGGGCTGCACCGGTTCGTCAATATCTACGTCAACGACGAAGACGTGCGCTTCCTCGGCTCGCTCGACGCAAAGGTCAACGACGGCGACACGGTGACCATCCTGCCCGCCGTGGCCGGTGGCGCGTCTGGGTTCGCCGCCGCGCTGGCGCTGCTCGGGTAGGCCCGCGATGGCTCGCTATGAGTCGCTTTTGGACACTTGCGGCAACACGCCGCTGATCGGGCTGCCCAGACTGTCACCGTCCGACACGGTGCGCATCTGGGCCAAGCTCGAGGATCGCAACCCAACCGGCTCGGTGAAGGACCGCGCGGCCCTGTATATGGTCCGCGCGGCCGCGGAAAAGGGCCTCCTCAAACCGGGCGCGACCCTCCTCGAGCCGACGAGCGGCAACACGGGCATCGCGCTCGCGATGGTCGCGAAGCTGCACGGCTATCGCCTGGTGTGCGTGATGCCGGAAAACGTGTCCAGCGAACGCATCCAGCTCCTGCGCATGTATGGTGCCGAGATCATTTTTTCGCCCGCGGCGGGCGGGTCCAACCAGGCGGTCGCGACGGCCAAGCAGATCGCGCAGGAGCATCCCGACTGGGTGATGCTCTATCAATACGGCAACGAGGCCAACGCCCGGGCGCACTACGAGACGACCGGGCCGGAGCTGCTGCGCGACCTGCCGAGCATCACGCACTTCGTGGCGGGCCTCGGCACGACCGGCACGCTCATGGGCACCGGCCGATACCTGCGCGAGAAAAACCCCGACATCCAGGTGATCGCGGCCGAGCCACGCTACGGCGAGCTCGTCTACGGGCTGCGCAACATCGACGAGGGCTACGTGCCGGAGCTTTACGACGCGAGTGTGCTGAGCCGGCGCTTCTCGGTCGGCACGCGCGACGCCGTGCTGCGCACGCGGCAGCTGGTCGAGGTGGAGGGGCTGTTCGTCGGCTTCTCGACAGGCGCGGTGTTCCATGCCGCGCTCGCGGTGGCGCACGAGGCGATGCGCGAGGGCCGGCCCGCCGACGTGGCGTTCCTGGTCGCCGACGCGGGCTGGAAATACCTGTCGACCGGGGCCTACATAGGCACCCTCGCCGACGCCGAATCGTCGCTGGAGGGCCAGCTCTGGGCCTAGTTCACGGAGGCCATCGTGACGGGCCTAGATCACGTAGACCAGTGTGACGTTGGCGGTCAGCAGGAGCGCGGCCGCGCCGACGAGGTACCAGGGAAGAAGACGGCGATGGATCGCGGAGAAGGCGGCCGTGAGGAAACCCAGACCGACGATGCCCAAAACCAAGGTCATCATTTGGTACCACCACGGCCCGCCGATGGCCACCGAAGCGATAAGGCGGGCGGCGGGGATGATCCCCACGAAGACGCAGCCCGCTGCGGCCGAGGTCACGCCTAGCAGGCGGGCGCCGGCCGGCGCGGCGTGTTCGTCGGTGTGCAGGCGGAAACGGGCCCGTATCCCCTTGGTCAGGCGTCGCGAAAGGGGAGGCGGTGCGGCGACGGTCATGGGCTCGATGGCCGTCCTCGCGCCAGGGACACCCTCTTGCGTGGGTTCGTCCGTCGACTTAGACGGAATGTGTACGGTCGTCACACTCTGTGTAACGCGTCCCCCGTGACCCCGTGACGCTGTCGCGTTCGTGACATGTAATAGCTGACCCTTCGCCGGATGGGGGGTTGGCCAAGTAGGCTGCGCAGCGTGACGGCCGACGACTCCTTAGACGGGGCTCCCGTGGACGGGCTGTCGGCCCGGCCGATCGGGATCTTCGATTCGGGCGTCGGCGGGCTGACTGTAGCCCGGGCCATTCTTGATCAGCTGCCCAGCGAGCGGATCATCTATCTGGGGGACACCGCGCACATGCCCTATGGGCCCAAGCCCATCGCCGATGTGCGGGCCTACGCGCTCAGGTGCCTTGATGATCTCGTTGAGCGCGGGGTGAAGCTGCTCGTGATCGCGTGCAACTCGGCGTCGGCCGCGTGCCTGCACGACGCGCGCGAGCGTTACAGCATCCCGGTGATCGAGGTCATCCGTCCGGCCGTGCGCCGCGCGGTCGCCGCGACCCGCAACCGGCGGGTCGGCGTCATCGGCACGAAGGCCACGATCGCCTCCGGCGCTTACCAGGACTCGTTTGCCGCCGCGCCCGACCTCACCGTGACGGCGGTGGCGTGCCCACAGTTTGCCGAGTTCGTCGAGCGGGGGATTACCTCGGGGAGAGCGCTCCTGGGGCTGGCCAGCGCCTATCTTGAGCCGTTGCAACGGGCCGAGGTGGACACGCTGGTGCTGGGGTGCACCCACTATCCGCTGCTGACCGGTGTGATCAGCCTGGTGATGGGAGAGCAGGTGACGCTGGTGTCGAGTGCGGACGAGACCGCGCGTGACGTCTATCGGACTCTGGTGGAGCAGGATCTCCTGCGGCCGTCGACCGATCCACTATCTGCCGGCCCACCCTCCCGCGAGCTACTTACGACCGGCGATCAGGAGATCTTCCGGCGGCTGGCTGGGAGGTTCCTTGGCGAGGTCCACCTGACCAGCGGAGCCGCCGTATGAGACTGACGGTTCTCGGGTGCGCCGGGAGTTTCCCCGGCCCGGAGTCGGCGTGCTCGGCCTACCTGGTGGAGGCCGACGGGTTTCGGCTGCTGCTCGACTTCGGGTCGGGCGCGCTGTCGGCGCTGCAGCGCTACGCCAGCCTGAAGTCCGTGGACGCCATCGTGCTGAGCCACCTGCATTGCGACCACATGATGGACGCCGCGACCTACGTGGTGGTGCGCCGTTACGCGCCCGAGGGCGCGCTGCCGCCGATCCCGGTTTACGCGCCGGCGGGCGCGCCCGAGCGGATCGCGGCCGCCTACAGCCTCGACGAGGGCCCGCTCGACGACGTGTATACGTTTTATGCGCTGCAGCCGGGCAGCTTCCCGATCGGCCCGTTCCACGTCGTCGTCGACCGGGTGATGCACCCGGTGGAGACCTATGGTGTGCGCATCGAGCACGGCGGCAAGGTGCTGGCCTACTCCGGCGACACGGCGCCGTGCGACGCGCTGCTTCGCCTGGCGCACAACGCCGACGTGTTCCTGTGCGAGGCGAGCTATCTCGACGGCGTGGACAATCCACCGGGGCTGCACCTGACCGGGCGTGAGGCGGGCGAGATGGCCACCAAGGCGGGCGTGGGCAGCCTGCTGCTGACCCATCTGGTCGCGGCCTGGGGCTCGGAGTCGGAGACCTACGCCAATGCGGCCGAGGCCTTCGCTGGCCCGGTCGAGGTCGTGCGCCCGGGGTGCAGGTACGAAATCTAGTTCCGGGTAGGGTGTGGCGCATGGCGCGTCCAGACCAACGCAATCCTGGTGACCTTCGTCCGGTGAAGCTCGTGCGCGGGTGGAGCCGACATCCAGAGGGCTCGGTGCTGGTGGAGTTCGGCGACACCAGGGTGCTGTGCACGGCGAGCGTGACCGAGGGCGTGCCCCGATGGCGCAAAGGCAGCGGCCAGGGCTGGGTGACGGCGGAATATTCGATGTTGCCGCGCTCGACCACGACCCGGTCCGAGCGCGAGAGCGTCAAAGGCAAGATCGGCGGGCGGACGCACGAGATTTCGCGCCTGATCGGGCGCGCGCTGCGGGCCTGCATCGAGCTCAAGGCGCTCGGCGAAAACTCGGTCGTCATCGACTGCGATGTGCTGCAGGCCGACGGAGGCACGCGCACGGCGGCCATCACGGGTGCCTATGTGGCGCTGCACGACGCGGTGTCCTGGATGGCGGGGCGCAACATGCTGACCCGCAAGCAGACCATCGACACGGCGCTGCACCGGTCGGTCGCGGCGGTGAGCGTGGGCATCGTCAACGGCGAGCCGCGGCTCGACCTGTGCTACGAGGAGGATGTCAAAGCGCAGGTGGATATGAACATCGTGTGCACCGGCCTGGGCGACTTCGTGGAGGTGCAGGGCACCGGCGAGGACGGCATCTTCGACCGGGCACAGCTCAACGCGCTGCTGGACTTGGGCGTGGCCGGGTGCGAGCAGCTGACCACGCTGCAGCGCGAGGCGCTGGGACTGCCCACATTGGACGCGGCCGGCCTGTTGGCGGTGTTCCGCAAATGAGGATCCTGCTGGCCACCCGCAACAAGAAGAAGCTCGAGGAGCTGCAGCGGATCCTCGTGCCGCTGTCAAAGGTCGAGCTGGTCGGGCTCGACGACGTGCCAACATATCCCGAGGCACCTGAGACCGGTCTGACGTTCGCCGAAAATGCTCTGCTGAAGGCGCGCGAGGGGGTCAAATACACCGGGCTGCCCACGGTCGCCGACGATTCGGGGATCGCGGTCGACGCGCTCAACGGCATGCCGGGCGTCTTTTCCGCGCGGTGGTCGGGGCGGCACGGCGACGACAAGACCAACCTCGATCTCGTGCTGGCCCAGGTGTCCGATGTGGAGGACGCGCACCGCGGGGCGCAGTTCGTGTGCGCGGCCGCGCTTGTGTTGCCGGAGGGCAAGGAGCATTTGGTCCACGGCAGCATGCCGGGCGTGCTGCTGCGCGCGCCGCGTGGCGAGGGCGGGTTCGGCTACGACCCGATTTTTCTCGCGGAGGGCCAGAGCAGGTCCAATGCCGAGCTCTCACCGTCCGAAAAGGACGCCATCAGCCACCGGGGCAAGGCCTTCCGTGCGCTAGCCGCGGTGATCGCCAAGTCTCTGTAGGACCGACTCGATCAGCTCCTCGGTGGTCATGACTCCGGTGCGGTCCATGCGCACCTGGCCGTCGCTCAGCAGGCGCCAGTGCGGTGTGACCGTGAGGTCGTCGTCGACGCGCAGGCCCAGCCGCACCATGCCGGCGAAGTGCTTGGCGGCGTCGAGGGCCATCTGCACGGCACGAATGTCGGGCATGCTCCACGAGGCGAACGTCAGCAACAGCCACGCGCCGGTCGTCGGCTCCGGCGGATCCACGTGGCAGTAGGGCGGTTCGCCGGTCAGCGTGAGGATCGGCCGGTCCTGTGCGTCACGGGTGACCCGGTAGGACATGGCTAGGGCCGCCGCTGCGGTGTGACGATCGTGGTCTGGACCGTGCCGTCGGTGTATATCTTCACGACGCTGGCCTGTCCCACGGCCTTGATCACCTTGTCGTGCGCATACTCGTAGTTGTCCGGGTTGTAGAGCACGATGGTCCCGCCGGGGGCGATGATCCGGGCGATCTCCTCGGCCAGTCCGGCTTGGCCGACAGGGCCGTTTTCCGACGTGACCAGGTCCGCGGCCTGGTCGGCGATCGGCAGCCGGTTGGCTGCGGCGACTCCGCCAAACCTGCGGTAGATGAGGTTGGGGACGCGGGTGCCGCGGACACCGGTCGTCGTACTCCGATCCGCCACGCCGATGTTGATCGCGTCCGGATAGTAGCCCTCGCCGAAGATGTCGACGTGATACTTCGCGCCCTTGGTCACGCCCATGGCGTGGTGAAGGTCGCCGCTGGACGAGCCGGTGCCCTTGGCCCATCCGTCATGTGTGTCCTTGGCCGCGTCGGAGTGCTTGTGCAGCGCCAGAAGCCGGTCGATGCCGGACCACAGATCCTCGGCCGACCGGAAAAACCTGCGATAGTCGTCCAGGTTGCCTCGGGTCAGTCTGGCGTTGGGGTCGGCGGCCACCGTCTTGCCGACGCCTTCCAGCCATGCCTTGATCTCGGCCCGCCGCTCGGCGACCAGGGTCAGGTTGGCCGCGCTGGGATCGGCCTTGGCCCGGTCGAGCAGGGTCGTGCCGTATTTGATTGTCAAGGCCGGGTCGAGCCACAGCTCGGCGCCGCCGCGCGGTCGCGGGACCTCCTCGATGAGCACACAGTTGGAGGCGTCCGGACCCTGCCTGTACGTCCCGATCACCGGGCAGTCGTCCCGCTTGACCCGCAGGAGGTTGGCCACCGCGGTTGCGTGCTGACCGTGGATTTTGACCTGTGACCCGGCCTTCAGTTGCGCGATCTTGGCTTCCTCGCCCGGCGGCAGTCTGTCGCCCTCGAATCGCAGCGTCAGCTGGAGCAGGGTGGGGCGCCAGAACTGTTGCATCGCGTGGGTCAGGTCGTGGGCCGGCCCGCGCGAATCCCGCTCCGCCTCTCGGTCCGGGCGCTGCTCGGAAAACGGGCGCGTGACAGTGCTCTTGGCCACCTTCTCGGCCGCCGCCAGTGCCTCATACATTTCTTGCTCCTGCTAAAGCAAGTCGCGGGCAGTGCCGCCCCGAAGTCGCTGCCTTCCCCTGCGATCTTGAAAGCAAAGAGCGCACTTTTAAGATCGCGGTGGGGAAACGGCGACGGCGGCACTGCAACATTTCAGGACACTATCGGTTCGCGGACGGAAGCTCTGCCAGATCAACGTCAGGCGGCTCCTGTTCGCGGCCGGGCGTCTTCAGGTCAAACTTGAGGATCATGAAGCGGAACAGGAAGTAGTAGATCAGCCCGAAGGCGGGGCCGACGACCCAGACGAGCCATGGCTTTTCGTGGTTACTGCCGAGGAAGTTGAGCGCCCAGTCGGTGAAGCCGGCCGAGAAGGTGAAGCCGTCGCGGGCGCCGAGCGCGTTCATCACGACCATCGACACGCCGGTCAGCAGCGCGTGGATCAGGTACAGGACGGGCGCGACGAACACGAACGCGAACTCGATGGGCTCGGTGATCCCGGTGAGAAACGACGTGAGCGCGGCCGAGCCCATGATGCCCGCGATCGCCTTGCGCCGCTCGGGCCGCGCCGTCTGGATGATCGCCAGGCACGCGGCGGGCAGGGCGAACATCATGATGGGGAAGAAGCCCGTCATGAAGGCGCCCGCGTTGGGGTCCCCGGCGAAGAACCGGTCCAGGTCGCCGGTGGCGCCCTGGTAGTCGCCGAACGTGAACCAGGCCAGCGAGTTGGGGATGTGGTGCAGCCCGGTCGGCACGAGGAGCCGGTTGACGACGCCGTAGACGCCCGCGCCCCAGGTGTCGTTGGCGACGATCCAGTTGCCGACCGCGTTGAAGCCCCGCCCGATCATCGGCCACAACAGTCCAAACACGACACCGTTGACGACCTCGACCAGCCCGGCCATGATCGGCACCAGCCTTCGCCCGCCGAAAAAAGCGAGATAAGACGGCAATTTGGTACGCGAGAAGCGTTCGAAGAGCAGCGCGGTGGTCACGCCCATGAGGATCCCGCCCAGCACGCCCATCTGGACGGCCTCGCCGTTGCTGAGCCGGTAGCCGGACCTGGCCGCGAGCACGTTGTACACCGCCTCGAACACCAGGTATCCCACCACCGCGGCCAGGCCGGTCGAGCCGTCCGCCTTGCGCGCGAACCCGATCGCGACGCCGACCGCGAACAGCAGCGGCAGGTGGTCGAACACGGCCACGCCCGCCTCCAGCAGCACGCGCGACACGGGGTTGTCGGGGGCGGTGCCCAGCCAGATGGCCACATCCGGTTGGCCGAAGCGCACGAACAGGCCGGCGACGGGCAGCACGGCGATCGGCATCATCAGGCTGCGCCCGATGCGTTGCGCGACACCGAGACCCGTCATGGGGCTCCTTACCTACTTACCGACGCGGGTTGTGGATCGGCGGCTGGGGTCGGGACAGCGGGACCCAGAGCTTATAGCGATCCGCGCGGTAGAACGAGACCGAATAGGCCACAAGTGTCTGGCCCGCGTAGGAGTGCCGTTCAATCTGAAGTTGGGGCGATCCGGCCCGTACGCCCAAATAATTGGCGACCTCATGATCGGCGGCGCCGGCCTCGATGGTGTCCTCGCCCCAGTCGGGCACGAGCCCGAACTTGTCTGCCAGCTCCCGGTACAGCGATTCGGGCGCGGGGCCGTCGGCCAGGCCCGGCACGAGCCGGTGCGGCAGCCACGCGCGCTCGACCGACATGGGGACGTCGTCGGCGAACCGGAGCCGCTTGAGGTGTACGAGATCATCGTTGACCTGGCAGGTGAGCTCGCGGGCCAGGTGCGCCGATGCGCGCATGCGGGTGAACGCCAGCACGGTCGAGCTGGGCTGCATGCCGCGCCGGTTCATCTCCTCGCTGAACGATGTCAGCCGCGCCTGCAGGTCGACCTTGGGCCCGGCGACGAACGTGCCCTTGCCGGTGACCTTGAACAGCCGGCCCTCGGCGACCAGTGACTCGACCGCCTGGCGCACGGTCATGCGGGCGACGCCGTAGCGCGTGGCCAACTCCCGCTCGCTCGGGATAAGCTCCTCGACCTGCGAGGTCTCGATCAGGTCGAGGAGGATCTCGCGAAGCTGCAGGTGCTTGGGCGCGGCTCCGGAAAGCGGGGGGCTGGTCTCGCTCATGTCGCTCACTCTAGGTTGTGTCGTAGGGTGTCTAGGCCGGACTAGACCAGATGCGGTTTACTGTTGTCAACGTTTACTAGTCGATCGATCGGAGGATCAGTGCCCATCACGGCTGAGCAGATCATCGCGGGGCTGGGCGGCGCGGACAACGTCGTCGAGCTCGAACCGTGCATTACGCGCCTGCGCGCTGAAGTCGCCGACGGGGACTTGATCAACGAATCGCTGCTGCGCGCGGCGGGGGCGCATGGCGTGATGCGTTCGGGCAACATCATCCAGGTGATCGTGGGGCCCGAGGCCGACACGCTCGCCAGCGACATCGAAGATCTTATGTGAGCATCATGGTTGTCATTGCACCGCTGACCGGAGTGGCCGTGTCGCTGCAACGGGTGCCCGATCCCGTGTTCGCGCAGTCGCTTGTCGGTCCCGGCGTCGCCATCACCCCGGTGGCGCGCGCCCAGACGGTCGTCGCGCCGATCTCCGGCCGTCTGGTCAAGCTCAAGCCGCATGCCTTTGTCATTCAGAACGAGACGGGCGCCGTCCTCGTACACCTTGGAATAGACACTATTCAATTGAACGGCTCGGTGTCCGAACCGATCGCCGTGGAGGGGCAGCTGCTCGAGGTCGGCGACCCGGTCGCGCTCTGGCGCCCCGACCTCGTCATCCTCGCCGGGCTCAACCCGGTCTGCCCGGTGATCGCGCTGGACGCCGACGGCGACCTGGTCGAGATGATCGCGGACGGCCCGGTCGAGTCGGGCGCGCCGCTGTTCCGATGGAGATGACAGTCGTCGTGCGCCGCTCGTGGGAGCCGAACGTCCTGAGCGGCTGCGGCGCATGGAGATGACGGTCGTCGTGCGGGAATGCCTGCACGCGCGACCGGTCGCCACGTTTGTGCGGGCCGTGCTCGACAGCGGTGAGCCGGTCGGCATCGCCCGGCCGGGCGGGCCGGCCGCCGACGCGCGCAGCATCCTTTCCGTGCTGTCGCTCGACATCCGTTCCGGCGAACAGATCGTGCTGAGCGGGGACTCAGCGGACGTGCTCGCCCGGATCGCCCGGGTGCTGACGTGATCATGATCGAGGGGCCGATCACCCGGCTGGGCCGCCCGGTGGCGCTGTCTCCTCGGCGAGGTCGCCGACGAAGCCGGCGGGCTGGAGCAGCGGGCTGGAGCAGCGGGCTGAGCGGGCCCCTGCCGAGACGGCGGCGATGTTGCGGGCCAGGGCCATGATGGCCCTCGATCCGATCCTTCACGGCCGCCTGGAGGCCCTTGTCGGCGCCGGTCAGCCGCTGGATCGGGCCCTGGCTGCGGCCGCCACGTCGTTCGGCGTGGACCATCAGGATCTCGGCGGGCCCGTGCGGAACGCCGATCCGCCAACGCATACGGGCCGCAAGAGCTTAAAATCCTTTATTTACCACGGTCCGCGATACTCGGCCTCCTCGCTCCCGCGGAGGACCGGTCGGCCGCTGAGCGGCCTTCCTGCCAGGCCCGTGGGCGGCAGGCAAGGCCCACAACCGCAGACATGCGTCACGTGCGCGCGGCGCGGATCGGACTCGCGTGCTCGGGACGATCAAGCGCACGTCGGGTAGGCGAAGATCCGCGCCATTTCGGGGACATGGGCTGGTGCGAAGTTGGTTTGCGCCAACGATTTTCCCGAAATGGCGCGGATCTTCCGCAGGGGTGAGGACGATCAAGGCCCGGGCGCTTATGGGGCCTCGGCGCGGGCGCGCAGCTCGGCCATGATCTCCGGCGCGGGCCACTGCCGCGCCCGGAAACGCTCCAGCCGCAGCACGAAGTCCGGGCGCAGCCCGGTCACGGCGACCACGACGTCGAACGGCACGAACCACGGCTCCTCATCGTCGGACGTGAACGCGATGTAGTCGGCCCGCGGCAACAGCGTGTCCACGTCGCGTGCCCAGCTGGCCGCGGTGAACACCCCGCCCTGCGGCGACTCGGCGGCCATCAGGCTCGCCACGAACACGTCATCCGGCGCCAGATATTGGGACTCGGTCTCGTATTCGGTCGACGCCAGCACGGCGTTGGCCCGCCGGTGGGGATAGGGGACGACCGCGCCCGTGGCGTCCACGGTGTAGCCCATGGGCGACAGCGGCCGGCCCGCCTCGCGATACTCGCTTTCCACCATCTCGAACAGCTGGTCCACCAGCTCCGGGTCGGCCCAGCCCACGAGCACGGTGCTCTGGTCGGGGATGAACGCCACGGGCGTGCCGCCCACGTGAGACTCCAGCGAAGCGAGCCAGCCGGGCAGCATGAGCCGGGACACGAAGTAGCCGTCGCCGTCGTCCACGAACCGGATCAGCGCCGGCTCGTCGGGCGTATCCCGTTCGCCGCCACGGTCGAGCTCGGCCAGGTTGGCGTAGGCCGCCTCATAGACGTCGGTGGCCGCGACACCCCAGTCGTCGAGCCGGTCCACGGTCACATAGGCCATCGTGGTCGGGGTGTCGATGACGACCAGCTCGCTGAGGTAGGGCAGGGCGGGACGCCACAGCAGCGGGCGGGCCGTCGCCGGCGCGCCGAGGCCAAACGTGGCACCGCGCAACACCGGGCGCAGCAACGGTTTCACGCCGGCCCAGTCGGTGGGCGTCTCGGGCGTGTTGACGACGGCGTTGACCAGTGCGTCGATCCTGCCGTCCTGTTCGGACTGATCGGCACCCTGGCACTCGCGGAAGGTGTTGTCCAGGAACACCCATCCGGCATCGTCGCCGGCGTGCCGCCGGAACCCGATGGCGAACTGTTCGGCGTCGTGCCACGCTTCGGCGACTCCCAGCCCGCGTACGCGGTCGAGCACCCGCCGCGCGAAGCGCTCCCGCTCCGAACCGCGTATTCGATCAAGCAAACTCATTCGCCGGACACTACAGCAAAATGCCGGGGGCGGCGGTGCCTGCCGCCCCCGGCATACTCACGTGCCTGCTGCTACTTCACGGCTCCCGCCGTCAATCCGGATTGGATCTGGCGTTGGAACAACGCGTACATAATGATCATCGGAATGATGGCGATGGTGAGCGCGGCGAACAGGGCGGCCCAGTCGGCCTCGTAGCCCGCCGACGTGGAGATGGCCGCGATGCCCTGGGTCAGCAGCCACTTGTCCTTCTCGTTGGGCAGCAGCGCCAGTGGCAGCACGTATTGGTTCCACTGGCCGATGATGTTGAAGATGGTGATGCTCACCAGGCCCGGCTTGGCCATGGGCAGCATGACTCGGAAGAACAGCTTGGTGTGCGAGGCGCCGTCGATCAGCGCCGCCTCCGCGACCGCGTTGGGCAGCGTCTTGAAGAACGCGGCGAGGAAGAAGACGGTGAACGGCAGCGAATACGCGATGTAGACCAGGATCAGACCGATGTGGCTGTTGAGCAGTCCGAGCTTGTCCACCACCAGATACAGCGGGGTGAGCACGACATAGACCGGGAAGGCCAGCCCCGCGACGAAGAAGTAGTAGACCGCGCGGTTGCCCACAAACCGGTAGCGCGCAAGCACATACGCCGCCATCGAGCCCAGCAGCATGGTGCCGAACGTCGACGCCACAACGACTATCACGCTGTTGATGAAATAGGTGCCGATGCTGGCCCGTGTCCACGCCCGGCCAAAGGAGGCGAAGTCCCAGTTGGACGGCAGGCTGAACGGGTTCCCGATGAAGATCTCGGCATTGCTCTTGAACGAGGCGAGCACCGCGAAGACGAGCGGGAACAGGATCAGGATGGCCCAGACGACCAGCGAGAGGTGCCCGAAGCCGGACAGTAACTTGATGTCGCGCTTGGTCTGGATCTGCTGCTGTTTCTGGTTCATCAGTGCTCCACCGTCTCACGCCGGCCCGTGCGCAGGGCCAGCACCGCAAACGTGATGGTCAGAAGGAAGAGTGAGACGCCGAGCGCCGATGCGTAGCCATATTCTGACTCGCGGATGCCCTGCTTGTAGATGAGCACGGGCAGCACGGCCGTCGCGCCGTCCGGCCCGCCCTGCTCGATCGACAGCAGCATCACGAGCGCGAACGCGTCGAAGGCGAGGATCCCCAGGTACACCCAAGCGACTTGAATGGTCTCCCACAGCAGCGGGATGGTGACCCGGAAGAAGATGGTGACCCGCGTCGCCCCGTCGAGCACCGCGGCCTCATAGAGATCGGCGGGGATGGACGACATGCCGGCGGAGAAGAGGACCACGTAGAAGCCGACCGCCTGCCACACCAGCGCGCCGAGGATGGCCCACATCCCGTAATCGATCATGTATCCGATCGGCTGATCCATGCCGAACACGTCCATCAGCAGGCGGTTGAGCACGCCCGTCTGGTCGGGACCGTACACCCGGCTGAAGATGACACCGAC
>JBIOYB010000084.1:0-3743 GCA_044869915.1 Allorhizocola sp. | reverse complement strand
CCCGCCGATGTCGAGCAGGTCCGCGCCCTCCTCGATCAGGCGCCGGGAATGCTCGATAGCACGCCCCGTATCGAAATGACGCCCGCCGTCGGAAAACGAGTCGGGCGTGACGTTGACCACGCCCATGTTGAGCGGCCGCTCAAGCGACAGCTTGAACTTGCCGCACTGGAGAATCATGTGAGGAGTAAGGAGTGAGGGAAAAGCACGAGGGGTGGGACGTTACTCCTCACCCCTCACTCTTCACTCCTCGCCTCGCGCGTCAGGCGCTTTGCGCGGGCGTCGGAGTCGTCGTGGCCGCGGGCTGCGGGCCCGAATCCTTGGGTTGCGACGGGGCCGGCGTCGGCTTGGGCGGGCGCGGCGGGCGGCCGTCCATGATGTCGCCGATCTGGTCGGCGTCGAGCGTCTCCCACTCGAGCAAGGCCTTCGCCATGACCTCGACCTTGTCGCGGTTGTCCTCGATGATCTTGCGCGCCAGCGCGTACTGCTGGTCGACGATGCGGCGGATTTCGCCGTCCACCTTCTGCATGGTGGTCTCGGACACGTTCTTGTGCACGGTCACAGAGCGCCCGAGGAAGACCTCGCCCTCGTTCTCGCCGTAGAATGGCGTCTTTGCCGGCCAGGCTGGACGGGTCGGCGGTGACCGCGTTACTGCGGACATGTGACCGCGATACGGAACGGGGTCGCCGCGACTACGCGATGTTGTTGTTGCTGGCCCGGTTGGGGCTGCGCGCGGCGGAGGTGACGGGGCTGGTCCTGGAGGACATCGACTGGCGAAACGGCACGCTGCTTGTGCGGGGCAAGGGCGGCCGTAGGGACAGGCTTCCGCTGCTGGGCGAGGTGGGCGACGCTGTGGCCGCGTACCTGCGGACGCGGCCGGTGGCGCTGTCTTGCCGGGCGGTGTTCTTGACCATCCGTGCGCCGCAGCATGCGATTTCTAGGCAGGGGCTTGCGGATCGGGTGCGGCGAAGCGCCGCGTTGGCGGGGCTCGGTCAGGCCGGGCCGCATCGGCTGCGGCATGCGTTGGCCGGTGAGCTGTTGGCGGCGGGGGCCTCGTTGGGCGAGGTTGCGCAGGTGCTTGGGCACCGCGACCTGCGAGTAACTGCGATCTACGCGAAGGTTGATCGGATGGCGCTTGCCCAGCTGGCACGTCGCTGGCCGGCAGTGGAGTCTGTGTCATGACAGCGATTGGGCAAGCCGCGCGAGAGTACCTGGCCCTGCGCCGGTCCTTGGGCTACCGGCTGGTGACGCCTGGACGGCTCGTTGTGGATTTCGCCGAGCAACTCGACCAGCACGGCGTGTGTTACGTCAGCGTCGAGGCGGCGTTGTCGTGGGCGACCGCCCCAGGCGCTTCGCCGTATTGGCATTGGTACCGACTCTCGGCGGTGCGCGGGTTCGCCGCCTACCTGCACGCCTTCGACGGCCGGCACCAGGTGCCACCGTCGGATCTGCTGGCCCGCCACTACCATCGGACGCCGCCGTTCTTGTTCACCGACGCAGATCTCACCGCGCTGATGCGGGCCGCCGAGGCGCGGCCGGCCCGGCTGCACGCGCTGACCTGCCGGACCCTGATCGGGCTTTTGGCCGTCACCGGCCTTCGTCCTGGGGAGGCGTATGCCCTGGACCGCGAACACGTTGACTTGTCCGGCGCGCGGCTGCTGGTCGTCAACGGCAAATACGGCAAGTCCCGCGAGCTGGCCTTGCACCCCAGCACCGTGGTCGCCTTGCAGGAGTATGTCCAGCGGCGCGACCAACTGTGTCCCCGACCGGTGGCGCCGAGCTTCTTCCTCTGCCTCAGCGGCGCCCGGCTGCATACTTCCAACACCGACAAGGCGTTCGCTCGCCTGACCGGCCAGGCCGGTCTGCAGCCACGTTCGACGCGCAGCGGCCCATGCCTGAAGAGCCTGAGACACTCCTTTGCGGTCAACACGCTGGTCGATTGGTATCGGTCTGGAGTGGACGTCGATGCGCGTCTGCCGTTGCTGTCGACCTGGTTGGGGCATGTCGCTCCCAGCTCCACCTACTGGTACCTGCAGGCCACCCCCGAGCTGCTGGGCCTGGCCGCCGAACGCCTGCCGGCGGGCGAACAGGACCGGTCGTGACCGTCCTAGCCCCGATCCTGCAAGGCTTCTTCACCGAGAAGCTGATCAAACAGCGGCGGGTCAGCCCACACACGATCGCCGCCTACCGGGACACGATGCGGCTGCTGCTCAGTTTCGCCCATCACACCACCGGGACCGAGCCGTGGCGGCTGGACCTCGAACAACTCGACGCCGACCTGATCTCGGCGTTCCTGCACCATCTGGAGATTGAGCGCGGCAACAGCATACGCACCCGCAATGCCCGTCTGGCCGCCATCCGCTGCCTGTTCCGACACGCCGCCTGGCAGGCGCCCGAGCACGCCGCGATCATCCAGCGGGTGCTGGCCATCTGCGGCAAACGCACCGACACCACCCTTATCGACTTCCTCACCGAGGAGGAGAGCCAGGCCCTGCTCGCCGCCACCGACCCGGACACCTGGATCGGTCGCCGCGACCACACCTTGCTGCTGCTCGCGCTACGCACGGGCCTGCGTGTCTCCGAACTCACCCAACTCACCTGCGCAGACGTCCATTTTGGACCCGGGGCGCACGTCCGGTGCGTTGGGAAGGGCCGCAAGGAACGGTGCACCCCGCTGCAGAGCACCACCGCCGCAGTGCTGCGCGACTGGCTAACCGAACGCGGCGCGGACCCCGCCGGGCCGTTGCTTTGCAGCCGGCAAGGACGGGCACTGTCCCCAGATGCCGTCCAGGCCCGAATCACGAAGTATCACAAGCTCGCCACCGAGCACTGCCCATCCCTGGCCAGCAAGAAGATCTCCCCGCACACCCTGCGGCATTCCACCGCGATGGCCTTGCTACACGCGGGCGTTGACCTGGCCGTCATCGCGCTGTGGTTGGGGCACGAGAACATTCGGTCGACCCAGGCATACCTGCATGCCGATCTCAGGCTCAAGGAACGCGCCCTGGCTCGTACTTCCCCACCCGGTTCACCGGCCACCCGCTACCAGCCAGCTGACTCACTCCTGGCCTTCCTGGAAAACCTGTGACGACGTTATCCCGATCACCCGTTCGCGCAAGCCCTGTCCGCCAGTCGATTTCGCCGCCCAATCGGCATAACCACGCCATCCCCATAATCGCCGTTGGCGATGACGGCGCGCAGCAGCAGAATGGCCTCGGCGCCGGTGAGGCTCCAGCGGGCGCCGGTGATGTCGAGTCGGTCTTTTACCAGGTAGCGGCAGGATCCCTCGATCACGCCGGTGGCGATCGGCCAGCCCAGGGCCAAGGCTATGTGGTAGTTGAGATAAGGCTGCTTGGCTTTGAAGTGGGCGGCGGCGCGTTGCAGCCCAGGGGCGGGGTTGTCGCCGCCGCGGGAGCGCAGGTGCGCGTGCAGGTCGGCGACCACCCGCGGTGCGTGGCCTTCCAACAGTTCCCGGGCAGTGGTCTGGACGAAGGCGGCGCGGGAGGCGTGGGTGGGGTGCAGGTCCTCGGCTGCCTTCCACAAATACTGATAAGAAAATCGGGCGGTTGTGCGACGGGTGAAGGTCAAGCGGTCTCGGCCTGAGCGTGTAATGTAACGCCCATTCCTAGCGCCGCGAGTTGGTCGACGAGGCGGCGGATGTGACGTGCTTTGCCCTGGGAGTTGAGCCGTTCGGTGAAGTGATCGGGGCCAAGGTCGCGGTAGGCCAGATTACGGGTGAGCATGAT
>JBIOYB010000083.1:0-2283 GCA_044869915.1 Allorhizocola sp. | reverse complement strand
AGTCGGCGATCGACATCCGCTTCCCGGTGGGCACCATCCCGCCGCGCGGCTGGACCCCGCCGGCGCAGGAGGAGGGCGAGCCCGAGTGGCAGCAGGGGGACTCGTTCCGCCTGCGCACCACGCTGGGCCGCGCGCTCTTCAACGAGCTGCTGCCCGAGGACTACCCGTTCGTCGACTACTCGGTGGGCAAGAAGCAGCTCTCCGAGATCGTCAACGACCTGGCCGAGCGTTACCCCAAGGTCATCGTGGCGGCGACGCTCGACAACCTGAAGGCGGCCGGCTTCTACTGGGCGACCCGTTCCGGTGTCACCGTGGCCATCTCCGACGTCGTCGTTCCCGAGGCGAAGAAGGAGATCGTCAAGGGCTACGAGGCGCAGGACGAGAAGGTCCAGAAGCAGTACGAGCGCGGTCTGATCACCAAGGAAGAGCGCACTCAGGAGCTCATCGCGATCTGGACCAAGGCGACCAACGAGGTCGCCGAGGCGATGAACGAGAACTTCCCCAAGACGAACCCCATCTTCATGATGGTTGACTCGGGTGCCCGAGGAAACATGATGCAGATGCGGCAGATCGCCGGTATGCGTGGTCTGGTGTCGAACGCCAAGAACGAGACGATCCCGCGTCCGATCAAGGCCTCCTTCCGTGAGGGCCTGTCGGTGCTGGAGTACTTCATCTCGACTCACGGTGCCCGTAAGGGTCTCGCCGACACCGCCCTGCGTACCGCCGACTCGGGTTACCTGACCCGTCGTCTGGTGGACGTCTCGCAGGACGTCATCATCCGCGAGGAGGACTGCGGCACCGAGCGCGGTCTGAAGCTGCGGATCGCCTCGAAGAACGCCGCAGGCGTGCTGGTCAAGGCCGAGGACGTCGAGACCAGCGTCTACGCCCGCATGCTCGCCGAGGACGTCGTCATCGACGGCAAGGTGATCGCGCCGGCCAACGTGGACCTGGGCGACGTGCTCATCGACCAGCTCGTGCACCACGGTGTCGAGGAGGTCAAGACGCGTTCGATCCTGACCTGCGAGTCCCACGTCGGCACCTGCGCCATGTGCTACGGCCGTTCGCTGGCCACCGGCAAGCTGGTCGACATCGGTGAGGCGGTCGGCATCATCGCCGCCCAGTCCATCGGTGAGCCCGGTACCCAGCTGACGATGCGTACCTTCCACACCGGTGGTGTGGCCGGTGACGACATCACCCAGGGTCTGCCGCGTGTCGTCGAGCTCTTCGAGGCCCGTACGCCGAAGGGTGTCGCCCCGATCTCCGAGGCCCAGGGCCGCGTGCGGATCGAGGAGACCGAGAAGACCAAGAAGATCGTCGTCACCCCGGACGACGGCAGCGACGAGACGGCGTTCCCGATCTCGAAGCGTGCCCGTCTTCTGGTCAGCGAGGGCGAGCACGTCGAGGTGGGCCAGAAGCTCACCGTGGGTGCCACCAACCCGCACGACGTGCTGCGCATTCTGGGCCAGCGTGCCGTCCAGGTCCACCTGGTCGGCGAGGTCCAGAAGGTCTACAACTCGCAGGGTGTGTCGATCCACGACAAGCACATCGAGATCATCATCCGGCAGATGCTCCGCCGCGTGACGATCATCGAGTCCGGCGACGCCGAGCTGCTGCCCGGCGAGCTGGTCGAGCGCTCGAAGTTCGAGACCGAGAACCGTCGTGTGGTCCAGGAAGGCGGCCACCCGGCCTCCGGCCGTCCGCAGCTGATGGGTATCACCAAGGCCTCGCTTGCGACCGAGTCCTGGCTGTCGGCGGCGTCCTTCCAGGAGACGACCAGGGTTCTGACGGACGCGGCGATCAACGCCAAGTCCGACTCCCTGATCGGCCTCAAGGAGAACGTCATCATCGGTAAGCTCATCCCGGCCGGTACGGGTCTGTCCCGCTACCGCAACATCCGGGTCGAGCCGACCGAGGAGGCCAAGGCCGCGATGTACTCGGCCGTCGGCTACGACGACATCGACTACTCGCCGTTCGGCACCGGCTCCGGCCAGGCCGTTCCGCTGGAGGACTACGACTACGGTCCGTACAACCAGTGAGCGAGCGGCGATAGCTGCTTGAACTGAAGGGCGGTTGCTCCGTTTCTCACGGGGCGGCCGCCCTTCGGCGTTGTCACAGGTGCTCGTGTGGCGGAACCGCGACACAACCAGGACGGGGAACCGATGCCACGGTCCGTGCGTTGCAGCATCATGGAGGCACAACCAGTCCGGGGGAGTGTCTCTCGTGTCGAACCCGTCGTGGCAGCCGATGCCGTGGCAGGCGCAGGGCGGTAGTCCTTCGCTGCTC
>JBIOYB010000082.1:0-11681 GCA_044869915.1 Allorhizocola sp. | reverse complement strand
GCCCTCGCCCGTGATGTATCCGCTCGCGTCGTGGTCGAACGGCAGGTATGCCCGCTCGGCCTGGTTGCTGTGCGAGAGCGCGCCCGAAACCTGGTGTGCCACCCAGGCCCATGGGCACATCGAGCTGTCGATGCCGCCGGTGAGCGCCATCCGCACGCCCTTGCGCAACTGCCGCCGCGCGTGCCCGATGGCGTCGATCCCTCCACATTGCTCGGTCACGAGCACGGCACCCGGCCCCCTCATGCCGTGCCGGATCGAGATCTGCCCGGTGTTCACCGCGTAAAACCAGGCGAACGACTGGTACGCGGAAACGAAATCGGGACCCTCGGCCCAGAGTTTCTGCAACTCTCTCTGACCGAACTCGTATCCTCCGGCCGTCGCCGCGGTCACGACGGCCATGTCGTATTCGGGCACGTCCGTGGAGCGCAGGCCCGCGCCCCACAGTGCCCAGTCGGTGGCGACCAGGGCCAGCCGGGTCATGTGGTCGGTCTGCGGCAGCAGCCGGCTCTGCAGGTGCTCGGCCGGCTCGAATCCGGGCACTTCGCCGCCGATTTTCGACCAGTACTTCGACGTGTCAAACCGCGTGATCTTGCCGATCCCGGTCTGGCCACGCAGCGTGTTCTTCCAATACGCGGTGGGACCGAGACCGTTGGGGGCACACAGTCCGATGCCCGTCACGACGGTCCGCACCGCCTGCGCCGCAGTCACTTGGCGCCTCCCTCGAGCTTGCGCAACACCATGGCGCTCTGGAATCCGCCGAAGCCACTGCCCACGGTCAGCACGCTGTCCACCTTGGCCTCGCGGGCGACCAGCGGCACATAGTCCAGGTCACATTCGGGATCGGGTTCGTGCAGGTTGGCCGTTGGGGCGATCACACCGCGCTCGAGGGCCATCAGGCAGCCGACGATTTCCAGCGAGCCGATGGCGCCCAGTGAATGGCCGATCATCGACTTGAAGCCGCTCACCGGGATCGAGTAGGCCTGTTCCCCGAGGCTGCGTTTGAAGGCCGCCGTCTCATGACGATCGTTTTGTTTGGTACCAGATCCATGCGCATTGATGTAATGGATGTCTTCCGCTTCCGCCCTCGCCCCGGCCATCGCCGCGTTGATCGCCTCGGCCATCTCCTTGCCGTCGGGGTGCAGGCCCGTCATGTGGTAGGCGTTGCACCGCGAGGCGAACCCGGCCACTTCGGCGTAGATGTGCGCGCCGCGCCGCCGGGCGTGCTCGTACTCCTCGAGCACGATGATGGCCGCGCCCTCGCCCAGCACGAGACCGTCACGCGACTTGTCAAACGGGCGGCACGCCGTGTTGGGGTCGTCGTTGCGCGTCGAGCTCGCCCGGATGACGTCGAAGCACACCACCGTGATCGGTGACAGCGGCGCCTCGGTCGCGCCCGTCACGATCACGTCGGCCGTGCCCTCCACGATCAGCTCGGCCGCGTAGCCCACCGAGTCCAATCCGGACGTACACCCGGTCGACACCACGTTGACCGGCCCCTCGGCGCCCACGAGCCACGCCACCTCCGCCGACATCGAGCACGGCGTGAAGTAGTCGTACAGGTGCGGCACCGCGTAGTTGGGGTCGATCTCCCACTTGCGGCCCTCGCCGCTGCCGATGACGTACTCCCGCTCGAGGCTCGTCGTGCATCCCACCGCGCTGCCGAGGGTCACGCCGACACGGGACGGGTCGAGGCGCTCGAATTCCAGCCCGGAGTCGGACATGGCCTCGCGCCCGGCCACGACGGCGAACTGCGCCGCGCGGTCGAGCCGGCGCTCCTCCTGCAGCGAGAGGCCCTCCTGCTTCGGATCCCAGTCGACCTCGGCGGCCATGCGGGAGCGGTACGGGGACGCATCGAAGTGGGTGATGGCACGGGTGGCGGACCTTCCCGCGGACAGGAGGTCCCAGAACGCCTTCTTGCCGATACCACCCGGTGCCACCGCGCCCACCCCGGTGATCACCGCGCGTCGTGATGACATCTTCACAACTCCCATCAGTAATAGGGCCACAACCCGATGCTGCTGCAGGTAACTCGAAACGTCCTAGACGTTGGGTGAGGTCAGGGCGAACAGCACCGCGTCCTGCAGCGCACTCCACGTGGCGGTCACGCCGTCGGCGTCCACACCGACGGTGCTGCAACGGTTTTCCCCGTTGGCGAGGGTGACGAGGGCACGGATGCCCAGGTTGCCCTCCAGCGTCCAGGTCTGGCTCTGCTCCAGCCGCCAGGCCTGCACGCCGGGGTGGGTGTAGGCGAGCGCCTGCCACAGCGCGCGGCACAGCGCGTCGATCGCGGTCAGGCCCACGGCCTGTGCCGAGATGCCGTCCACGGTCACGTCGGCCTCGACGATGGCGTCGCCCAGCGTCACCTGCCAGCCGTCCACTTCGAACGGCCTGCGCATCGCGCCGGATTCCTTGCGCACCAGCAGTTCGAAGGACGCGGTCGCGGCTTCGAACACATACCCTTGCCGTTCGAGCTCCTTCACCCGCGTCGTCACGCTCGCGACAGCCTCCGGGGAGAGCTCGTAGCCCAGCTCCCGTGCCTTCAGCTCGATGGAGGCCCGCCCGGCCATGTCGGAGACCAGGGTGCGCCTGGTGTTGCCGACCGATGCCGGCTCGATATGTTGGTACAGACTGGGATCCACCCGGATGGCCGACGTGTGCAGCCCGGCCTTGTGCGCGAAGGCGGCAGCGCCCACATAGGGCGCCGACCGGTGCGCCGGCATCGTCGTGATGTCGGTGATCGCCTGCGCCACCTCCGAGAGCGACTCCAGCTGGCTCAAGGCCACGACCGGCAGCCCGCGCTTGAGCACCAGGTTGGCCGCGACCGTGAACAGGTTGGCGTTGCCGCAGCGTTCACCGTAGCCGTGCGCCGTCACCTGCACGTGCATCGCGCCCGCGTCGACCGCCAGCAGCGTGTTGGCCACCGCGCAACCGGAGTCGTCGTGGCAGTGGATCCCGACCCGGCCGCCCACCATCCGGCTGAGGTCCACAATGGACGCCAGCTCGTGCGGGAGCGTGCCGCCGTTGGTGTCGCACAGCACCACGACCTCCGCACCGGCCTCCACCGCCGTCTCCACGACCGTCAGCGCGTAGTCGCGGTCGGTGCGGAAGCCGTCGAAGTAGTGTTCCGCGTCGACGAACACGCGCCGGCCCTCGCGCACCAGATACCGCACGGTGTCTCGGATCATCGCGAGGTTTTCCGTCTTGGTGGTCCGCAGGGCCAGGTCCACGTGCCGGCTGTCGGCCTTGGCCACCAGCGTCACAAAGGGCGTCTCGGCCTCGAGCAGCGCGGCCACTTGCGGGTCGTGATGCACCGCCACCTCGGGCCGGCGCGTCGCGCCGAACGCGACCAGTTGCGCGTTTTTCAACAGCAGCTCGGTGCGCGCCCGCCGGAAGAACTCGGTGTCCTTCGGGATCGCGCCGGGCCAACCGCCCTCGATGAAGGCGACCCCGAACTCGTCCAGGCGGCGGGCCACGGCCAGTTTGTCGGCGACCGAGAGCACCAAGCCCTCCTGCTGGGTCCCGTCCCGCAACGTCGTGTCGTAGAGCTGAAATTCGCCAGCTGGCATACGTTTACTGTCCGGGGTCTGGCTCGCCCTCCGCTGGAGCGGCGTTGGACCAGACGACGCCGGCGCGCTCCAGCCTTACTATCTCGTCCTTGGACAGGCCGCATTCGGCCAGCAGGGCGTACGTGTCCTGCCCGACCTCGGGCGCGGGCTTCGCCCGCGTCGCGCGCGAGCGGGAAAACCTTGGCGCGCTCGCGGGTTGGACCATCCCGCCGTCCTCGATGTAGGTCTCGCGGGAGGCCATGTGCGGGTGCCGCGCGGCCTCGGCGACGGTGAGCACGGGCGTGACGCACGCGTCGGTGCCGGAAAAGATCGATGACCACTCTTCGCGAGTGCGTGACGCGAACCGGTCGGCGAACAATCTTCTCAACGAAGGCCAGTTGGCCGGGTCGCCGCGGTCGGGCAGCAGCTCCGGGTCGAGCCCGAGCCCGGTCACCAGGGCCAGATAAAACCGGTCCTCGATCGCGCCCACGGCGACGTGCCCGCCGCCCGCGCACGGGTAGACGTCGTAGTAGGGCGCGCCCGTGTCGAGCAGGTTGGTGCCCCGCTCGTCCCGCCACTGCCCCGCCGCGCCCATAGACAGCAGCATCGACAGCAGCGACGCCGTGCCATCCACAATGGACACATCGACGACCTGGCCGACGCCCGACCGCCCGCGCTCGACGAGCGCCGCGAGGACGCCGTTGACCAGAAGCATGCCGCCGCCCGCGAAGTCCCCCAACAGGTTCAGCGGCGGCACGGGTCCGCCGCCCGCGCGCCCGATGGCGTGCAGCGCGCCCGTGAGCGCGATGTAGTTGATGTCGTGCCCGGCCGTGCGCGCCAGCGGCCCGCCCTGCCCCCAGCCGGTCATGCGCGCGTAGACGAGCGCGGGGTTGCGCTTGCGGCAATCGATCGGCCCGATGCCGAGCCGTTCCGCGACACCGGGCCGGAAGCCCTCCACCAGGATGTCGGCCTGTTCGGCCAGGCGCAGCACCACCTCCACGCCCGCGGGCTGCTTGAGGTCGAGCGCGACCGAGCGCCGGCCTCGGTCGAGGATGCTGTGCCAGGGCGCGAGCTGCCGCTCGCCGCGCCCATCGATCAGCCGGTCAACGCGAATGACCTTCGCACCCAGGTCGGCGAGCAGCATGCAGCCGAACGGCGCGGGACCGATAGCGGCGATTTCCAATACCTTGACCCCGTGCAATGGACCGTGCATCACCACCCCACCGGCATTTCGAAAACGCTGTAGATCACACTGCCGTCCTTGAATCGGTGCTCGTTGGCCGGCTTGAGCACGTGCAGGCCGGGCAGGCGCTGGAACAGCCGGGTGAACACGGCGTTGAGCTCCGCGCGGGCGAACTCGGCGCCGATGCAGTGGTGCGGCCCATTGCCGAAGGACACGTGCGCCCTCGTGCCGCGCGTGATGTCGAACCGCTCGGGCTCCTCGAAGACGGCCGGGTCGCGATTGGCCGACAGTCCCAACAGGACGATGCCCTCGCCCTCGGGCACGATCACGCCACCGATGTAGATGTCCTTCTTGGCCACGCGGCACATCGCGAGGTCGGCCGGGGTAACGTAGCGCAGCAGCTCCTCCACCGCGTTGTCGGCGTGGGCGTCCGGATCGGACAGCAGCAGAGCGAGCTGGTCGGGGTGGTCCAGAAGGGTCATCACCCCCAGCGCGATCATTGCCGCCGTGGTCTCGTGGCCCGCGTTAATCATCAGCCGCAGATTGTTCACCATGTCGCGCCGATTGTAAATTTCTTCTTTCTGGTACCGCGAAATCATGCGGCTGATCAGGTCGTCCCCCGGTTCACGTTCGCGTCGGGCGACCAGACCGCGCAGATATGCGTTGACCTCCTCCATCGCGGCCAGGCGCTCCTGCGGCGTCGAGCCGCCGCCGAGCAGGACGTCGGTGTGGGCGTGCAGGAAGTCGTGATCGGACTCCGGGATGCCCAGGATCCCGCACACCGCGGTCAGCGGGACACGCAGCGCGAGCATGCGCACCAGGTCGGCCGGTGGCCCGACCTCGACCATGCCGTCAATGCACTCGTCGACGATCTCGCGCAGGCGCGGCATGAGCGCGCGCACCCGCACCTTCGTGAACTCGCCGGAAATGACCGCGAGCCGCCTTTGGACCGTGTGCGCGGGCGGGTCCATGCCCAGGAAGCCCGAGTCGGTGCGGAAGGCGGGCGGGACGGGGATGTAGTACGGATAGCCGGGGTGTCCACGGTCGCTGCTCGCGCGCGTGTCGGCCAGCAGCTCGCGCACGTCCTCGTAGCGGGTCACCACGGTGGCGAACATCCCGGTGCGCAGGCGGACGCGGCGCACCGGGTTGGCGCTGGCGCGCAGCTCGGCATACTCGGGCGGCTCGGTGGTCGGATCCGGCCGGTGCCACGGGAACAGCTCACTCATCAGGTCCCTCCCGCCTCTCGCTGGGCTTGGGCAGCCAGTAGGCCAGGACGAAGGCGATGGCGATCATGCCTGTGGCAACGAGCGACGTCCACCGGGCGGCACCGATGTAGTCGGCGGGCGCGCCGAGGAGTCCGAAGAAGACACTGCCGATCACGGCCACACCGAGCGCCATGCCCAGCTGCTGCACGGCCTTGAGCACGGCCGAACCCGAGCCCATCTCGTGATCGGCCAGGCCGCCGATAATGATGTCGAACATCGGCACGAACACCATGCCCATGCCGGTGCCGCCGACGAGCAGCGGCAGGGCGAAGTCCCACGCGTCCGCGCCCGGCTGGATCGCCGTGGCCAGCCAGAGCAGGCCGCCGCCCATGAGCCCGAGCCCGAGATGGATGACCTTGCGGCCCATGCGGAACACGAGCGCGGCGCTGATCGTCGAGCCGAGGAACGCGCCCGCGGCCCACGGCAGGGTCGCGACGCTGGCGCGCAGTGGGCTGTAGGACAGTCCGAGCTGGACGAACACGCTGAATGTGAGCACGAAACCACCCAGCGCCATGAGGAACGACAGCGCGAACACTATGCCGGACAGGAACGAGCGGCGGCGGAACGGATCCGGCTCGACCAGTGGGGGTTTGCCGGAGCGGGCGCGCCTGACCTGATACCAGCCGAAGATGAGGAGAAGCGGGATGGCGCCGAGCAGCATCAGCCGGTCGCCGGGGGTCGAGCCCTGCACGAGCGGGCGCACGAGCAGGAACATGCCGGCCCCGGCGAGCAGGATGCCAAGCAGGTCAAGCCGTTTCGAGCCGAGCGACGGCTCCGAGCGCGGGATGAGCCACGCCCCGACGACCAGCACGGCCACACCGATCGGCAGGTTGATCAGGAACACCATGCGCCAGCCCGCGCCCAGCAGGTCGAGACTGATGATCGCGCCGCCGACGATCGGGCCGGCCACGGTCGCCAGCCCGATCACCGGCCCGAGCACGACCCACGCCCTGCGCTGCAGGGCGGGCGGGAAGATGTCGCGCACCAGGCCGAAGACCTGCGGGAGCATGGCGGCCGCGAAAACACCCTGCAGCGCACGGGATCCGATAAGCATGCTCTGCGAAGTGGACAGTGCACACAGGACGGACGCGGCCGTGAAGCCGGCGACGCCGAGCAGCAGCACGCGCTTGCGCCCAAACATGTCGCCCAGGCGGCCGCCGACGAGCAGGGTCACGGCCATCGCGAGGGTGTACGCGGCGGCCGTCCACTGCAGATCGGCGAACGTGCCGCCGAGGCTCGCCCGGATCGACGGCGCGGCAACGTTCACGATTGTCGAATCCAGACGGTCGAGGACCATCGCGGCGAGTGCGGTCGAGAAGGCGGCCCAGCGCCATCCGTGCTTGTCTCTGACCTTTCCGACGGGCTTGGCTTCTTCCTCCGGCGCGATGACAAGCTGCGTCATCCGATTACTCTCCTTACTTACTGCAGCGCGTTGAGGCAGGCGAGCAGCGCCCGTGCGGGGAGGTTCACGCAATGGATGTGGCGGACGAGCTCGTTGATCTGTCCCAAAGCGACCCAGGCATAAGTGGGCGGCAGGTCGGCCGGCAGGTCATCGCCGGCCTCCACGATGAGGTTGCGGCAGCTCGGATGGTAGAAGCGGGCGCCGTCGCCGGTCTGCACGCAGTCATACTTGACCCGCGTCTTGGGCGCGCCAAGCACATAGTCCAGCAGGGCCGGGCGCGGCACATTGCCCTGCTGCTCAAAATCCTTGGGCTGGCACCACACCGTCGGTCCGATCTCGACAGAGTCACGCAGGCCGCTTTCCAGACCGGCGTGGGCAAGTACGTGCGGCACCCCGTCGAACTCCTTGACCACAAAGGCCGACAGACTTTGGCCGCGCACCTCCACCATGGGCTGACTGATAGTCTCGTTGCGGCCGTGGGATTCTACGGCCATGATGCTGAGATATCGTCCGTCCGCCCGGACGATTTCCATGGCGCTGCGCTGCCAACCGGCCACGTGGTTGAGCGGGATCGGCGTAATCTCGACCTCACGATAGCCGCGCTGCTCGCACAGCCAGCCCAGCACCTCGGCGCTCGTCAACACGGCGTGCGTGCCGGCGTCGCCGCGCGGGAGCAGGGCCAGCAGCGACCGCAGGCTCAGGCTCACCACCTTGTTGCGCCGCAGCAACGCGTTGAGCTGGCCCAGGGTCAGCCAGGCAAACCCGTCGCCCGCCTGCACCTGCTCGGTCGCCTCGACCACCATGCTGCGGTTGCTCATCCGATAAAACCATTGCCCGTGCGCCGATTGCAGGACGTCGGTGATGATGTGGCCACGTCTCGGTCCGACAAAGTTCTCCAAATATGCAGTGGGCAGATCGCGTTGCGCGGTAGCATATTCGGCGCGGGTCGCCTGGACCGTCGGATAGAGCTGGATCACCTCCGGATGGCCGGGCTCGGCCCTGGCCTGCACCAGGCAGTGCAGCACGCCCCGGTGCTCCTTGACCAGCAGCCCCTGCACGCCGACGCCGGGCTGGTTGACCACGGGCTGATACCATTCGCAGATCGGCCCGGTCCAGGCCAGCACCCGCATGCCCTCCACGGTGAAGCGGCCGCTGCCCAGGTGCATGAGGTTGCCCGTGTCGGCGGCAAACCCCCACCCCTCCAGCGCCGCAAACGGCACCCGCTCGGATTCCAGCCCGTGCGGGTCCTTCTGCGCCAGGAACCATTCGTAGAATTGCCGCATCGTGAGCACGCCGGCGGAAGCCTCGCCGGACGCGGTGAATCGCGAGACCAGCTCCCGATCCTCGCGCGGGCTCAGCAGCTTCGAAGGCCGGACCGTGGCTCCCATGCCACCCAGCCTGGCCATCGCGCCTCAAGCCCGGCCGGAGCCCCAGCACACCGGCCCACGGCCCGACCCGCAGGCCGACGCTGACTTATGAGACATCGGCCGTGGATCGCCCGAACGCGAAGACGACCGCCAGCGCGGTCCTGGCGGTCGTCGGTCGTCGGTCACGTTTGCGGCGGGCTAGGACTTCACCTTGATGTCGCTGCGCCGGATCAGCAGGGTCGCCAGCGCCGAGATGACGGCCGCCGCCGAGGCATACCAGATCACGCCCGACGGCCTGCCCGCCGCCACGAAGCTTTGCGCCACAACGGGAGTGGTGCCGCCGAAGATGGCCGCCGCGACCGTGTACGGTATGCCGTAGCCGATGACCCGGATGCTGGTCGGGAAGAGCTGGCTGAAGACGACGTTGGCCTGCGCCAGCACGAGCCCGAAGCACGACAGGTAGATCACCGCCGCGGCAATGAACGGGATGGCCCCACCGCGCAGGGCGAGCAGCAGCGGGCCCGTGCCGACCGCCAGCAGCAGATAGCCCGCACGGAAGACGTTGAACCCGCCGAACCGGTCGGCCAGCCGGCCCGCGGCGAGCAGCACGACGAGCATCACGAGCAGTGCGGCCGGCATCATCTTCTCGGCCGTGGGGCGGGCGATGACGCCGTGCATGTCCGCCCACACGGGAAGGTAGACCGTGCCGAGGTAGAACGCGACGGTCCCGCCCACGCACGCGAAGAAGGTCGCCGTGACCAGGCGCGCGTTTTCGCGCAGCACGGTCAGTTTGCGCTTGGGTTCCGCGCTTTCCAGAAAGGCCTGGCTTTCGCGTACCCCCGACCGGATCCACAGCGCGACCAGCCCCGCGGCCGCGGCCACAACGAACGCCACCCGCCAGCCGCCGTTGGTGACGCCGTCGGCGCCATACGCGCCGAGCAGGATCGCCAGCGTGATGAACGCCAGGATCGGCCCGACCACGCCGCCGAGCGAGGCGACCGCGCTGTAGCTGAAGCGGCGCTTCGCGGGCGCGGTCTCCGTGACGTACGCGGCCCCGCTCGGGATCTCACCACCGAACGAGATGCCCATGACGATGCGCGCCAGCACCACGATGACGGCCGCGCCCGCGCCGATCGTCGCCGCCGTCGGTGTGATCGCGATCGCCAGGTTGGCCAGCGCGATGGTGACCATGCTGAGCACGAGCGCCGACCGCCTCCCGCGCCGGTCGGCCCACCATCCAATGAGGATGCTCCCGAGCGGGCGCGCGATGAAGCCGACCGCGAACCCCACATAGGCCGCGAGGAGCTTGGCCACCGGGCTGTCCCCGGGGAACAACTGCACGGCCAGGTACGGCGCCATCACAGCGTAGATCGTCCAGTCGAACCCTTCGACAACACCGCCTACGGATGCCGCCGCGAGCTCCCGGCGCGCTTTGCCATGCGCGGGCACGAAGCTCTCACCCGGTACAGTATGAATCTTTTCCAAAGTCGCCGTCATAGCATGCAGGCTTCGCCGCGCGGCTCGACTCGCGCTCGAGCTGCGCCGGGCAGTCTGGCGACGTGTCAGATGGGTCCCTGCAAGCCCTCGCCGACGGCGTTTTTGCCTATGTCCAGCCCGACGGCGGCTGGTGCGTCAACAATGCGGGCGTCATCGCCGGTCCTGAAACGACGGTCGTCATCGACACCGCCGCGACCGAACGCCGCTCGCGGCGGCTAAAGGCCGCCGTGCACGAGATCGCGCCGGGCGGGGCCAACATCCTTGTCAACACACACTTTCACGGCGATCACGTCTTTGGCAACGCGCAGTTTGCCCCGGGCGCGGTCATCGTGGCGCACGAGCGCTGCCGCCCGGAGATGCTCGAGGCGGGCCTCGGCCTGACCAACCTCTGGCCCGACGTCGAGTGGGGCGACGTCAAAATCACGCCACCCGTGCTGACCTTCGACGAACGGATCGCCATCCACAATGGACAGCGCCGGATCGAGCTGATCCACGTCGGCCCGGCTCATACAAGCAATGACATCATCATATGGGTGCCCGATGAGCGCATCCTCTTCGCCGGCGACGTCGTCATGTCGGGCGTGACGCCCTTCTGCCTCATGGGTTCGATCGCCGGCTCACTGCGCACCATCGAGCGCCTCCGCGCCCTGGACCCGGTCGTGATCGTGGCCGGGCACGGCGCCATCGGCGGCCCGGAGCTGTTGGACGCCAACGAGTCCTACCTACGCTGGATCCAGGAGATCGCACAAGCCGACCGGCCCGTGGCGGACCTCGCCCGCGGGGCGGATCTGGGCGACTTCGCCAAACTGCTCGACGCCGAACGCCTGGTCGGCAACCTGCACCGCGCCCAGGCCGAGCTGCGCGGGGCGGCCGGTGTCGACATCCTCAAGGCGTTCCAGGACATGGTCGCGTTCCATGGGAGGCTGCCCGACTGCCACGCGTGACTGTGGCAGCCGGGCATCACTCAGCAGGACAAATTGGATCCGGCGGGGACGCCGAGAACGCCGACGAACTGCTGGTATCTGTTGACCCGGTTTTGCACCGCGGCGGGGGCGCCGCCGTTGCACTCGATCGAGCCGTTGATGCTGCGGATGGTCTCGCCGAAGCCACGGCTATTGACCATCGCGTTGTGCGCGGTCATCGTGCCCGGTCCGTTCTGTGTCATCCAGTACCAAAGCGCGGTCTTCCACGACACCGACGACACCCGCTCAACCTGCCACGGATCGTTGAGCAGCGGCAGGCCCAGCGCGTCGCCCGCGGCCTTGTAATTGAAGTTCCACGACAGCTGGATCGGACCGCGCCCGTAGTATGCGGACTGGCCCGCCGGGCAGCCGTAGGGTTGGCCCCAGTCGCAATAGTGCGGATAGTTGGCTTGGTTCTGCTCCACGATGTGGACCAGTCCGCCGGTCTCATGGTGGACGT
>JBIOYB010000081.1:0-5294 GCA_044869915.1 Allorhizocola sp. | reverse complement strand
GATCGGGTGGGGCGCGGCGCCGGGATCGGGTGGGGCGCGGCGCCGGGATCGGGTGGCCTACGCGGTCGCCGGAGAAGTCGGTGCTGTCTGGCCGGGGGTCTCGCCGGCCAGGGCGGGCTTGGGGGCGGCCGTGCGCAGCCGGAGCATCGCGGCGAAGCAGGCGCCTGCGCCGAGCGCGATGATGGCCACGACGATGGTGCGGGCGACGTTGGCGTCCCACGGCACGGGCGTGATCGACCGGTGGAACACGGCCGCGTTGACCATGCCGGAGAAGAGTCCGACCGCGGCACCGCCCAGCGCCACAGCGAAGTCGCCCTCGGTGCGCAGGAGAGCGTAGACGGCCGCCGCGATCCCGGCCAGTGCCGTGACGGTCGACCACAGTTGCGCGCTGAACAGCTGCCCGACGATGCCACCGAACGCGAGGAACCCGGCGTCGAACTCGCGCGCCACGCCGTAGGCCAGGCCCAGCCCGCTCGCGGCCATCACCAGCACGGCCAGCACCGGCGTGACCCGCCTGCGCACCAGCCCGAGCAGTGCGACGAGCCCGGCGCCGACCACGGCCAAGCCCCACCAGAGCCCGGCGGGCGGTGGCGGCATCCACTCGAGCGTGCCCTGCACGCTCAGCGGTGTGGCGTCGACCCGCATCGGCACTGTCCAATCGCGAATGTGCTGCTTGGTGTCTGCGGTGGGTTCGGCCACTCCCGCGGGCGGCAGCGCCCGCTGGTCGTGCCACCGGTAGATGGGCTCGTCCGAGATTTTCCGGAACGAGGGCGGCACGGTCGGGTCGGCGGTCGCGGGCGGGTCGACGTGGGCGATCGTCACGTTCAGATAGGTCGCGGGGGAGTGGATGTTTTCGTACACCCCGTCCGGCCGCACCTCCAGGTAGGGCTCGCCTTGGTAGCCGAGCACCTCCACGTTGCGCCCGCTGCGGTTGGTCAGCTGCAGCCGCGCGCCCGCCTCGATCATCTTGATCTCGAGGCCGTCCAAGGCGGGCGCCCGCACGATCCGCGACAGGTAGTTGGTCGCGTCGGGCGCGTCCGCGCCGTGCGCCGACGCCGATGCGGGGGTGGCCACGAGCAGTGCGACCACGACGAGTACCAACCGCAGCAACATGAGGGGAACCTAGCTCCTAGCTTGTGGGCGCGGGCGCCGCACCCCCGGCTTCATTGACCGCCGCAACTATAGCCGCCGCGTTGGCCTGTACCTTCTTGCCGTTGACCAGCACCGTGGGCGTGCCGGTGATGCCCGCCTGCGACGCGTCGTCGGACACCTTTTTGGCCCACGTCACGTAGCGCTTGTCCTGCACGCACTGGGCGAAACCGCTGCCGAGCCCGGCCTGCTGCCCGAGGCTGATCAGCTGCGCGTCGTCGGGCCCGGCCGACCCCTCCGCCGGCTGGTTGGCGAACAGCACGTCCTCGTATTCGGTGAACTTGCCGTCGTCGGCCGCGCACCCGGACGCGGCCGAGGCGCGTGTCGAGTAGCGGTTGGTGGAGAAGCGGTCCAGATAGGCGACCGGATGCGTCACCAGTGTGATCTTGTTGTCGGCGGCGAGCTCGGCCAGCTCGTCTTTGGCGTCGTCGTGGAACACCTTGCAGTACGGGCAGATGAAGTCGACGTAGTCCTCGACGACCACCGGGCCTGACCCGGTCACGATGGCGTTGCTGTCCTTGTTGGCGCCTTCGGGGGTGTTGACCTGGCCGGCCTTTTGGTTGGCGTAGACGCCCCAGCCGATGAACCCACCGATGATCAGCGCCAGCACGGCGGTCACGGTGGTCCAGATGGCGCGCTTGCGCCTCTTTTCCCTAGCTAGCTGCTCCCGCACTACCCGTGCCGCGGACTTGCGGTCATCACGCTTGCTCATCATCATGCTCATCTCCCTCGGGTTTGTTGATCCAGCCGTCGAGGGAGAAACGGCTCACAGGGTACAGAATCAAAAATATAGCCATAGCCAGAAAAGCCATGTCACGCAGGATCTCCGGCAGATAATTCGGTGTCACGCCGGGGGGCAGGTGGCCGCCCTTGCTGAAGCAGCCGCAGTCGATGTTGAGCCCGCGGGCCCACGCCGACACGATGCCGGAGATAAACGCGACCATGGTGAGCGCGCTGATCATCGCCACCACCCGGGTGGCGAGGCCGATCAGGAGCAACCCGCCGAGCACCAGCTCGAAGAACGGCTGGATCGCCCCGACGATCATCGCCAGGTCGGTGGGCATCAGCTCGTAGGCCACGACGGCCCGGCCGGACGCGGCCAGGTCGGTGACCTTGAGCGCGCCCGCGACGATGAACACGGCCGCGAGCCCGAGGCGCACGACCAGGCTGATCCAAGGCAATAGCTTTTTCATCACTCAATCTCCGGCAGCGGCTGAGCCCGGACGCTGCGCGTGGGCCTCAGCCGCGCAAAGAGCACGGCTTGGCCTGAACAGAGCTAGGCGCATCAGGCCGCCATAGCGGTAACGACGTCGGCGACCAGATCGGCACGGGCCCGGGCGACCCTCGATCTGATGGTGCCGACGGGGACCTCGAGCACGGTCGCGGCCTGCTCGTAGGTGAGGCCCAGCAGCTGCGTGAGGGCAAACGCCTCGCGCCGCTCGGGCGCCAGCCGCTTGAGCAGCGCGTGCGCGCTGATCTGGCCGGCCGGGTCGGGGTGGGCGTCCTCGATGTCCTGCGCCAGGCGGGCCTCGAGCCGCCTGCGCCGGGTCAGCGCCCGCAGATGGTCGGCGCACGCGCGGCGGGCGATGCCCAGCAGCCAGGTGCGCACGCTGGACCGGCCCTCAAACCGGGGCAGCGCCCGGAATGCCCGCAGATAGGTCTCCTGCGTGAGATCGTCGGCGTGCGAGGCATCGATCAGAGCGGCCACGAACCGCCACACCTCGGCCTGAGTCGCCCGCACGAACGCGGCCTGCGCCAACGGATCGCCCGACCGGGCGGCGATGGCCCATTGGGTCGCGGCGTCCACACTCACGTGTGAACATTACCGCGGGAACTATCTTCGGCTCGGGCGCGACTACCCCGGCATGAGCGAAACGTGTGAGGGCTTTCGCGTCGCACTGTCGGCCCGGCTCGACGGGGAGGAACCCGGCCTGCCGGGTTCGCGCATAGATGCGCATCTTTCCGAGTGTGACTCGTGCCAGGTGTGGCGGGCCGAAGCCGAGCGGGTGACCCGCGCGGTGCGGCTGCAATCGGTCGACGTGCCCGATCTCACAGCCCTCATCCTCGCCAGGATTCCTCAGGTCAAAAAGCGGGAGCGCAGGCGCTTGCTCCAGATCGCGCTCGGCCTCAGTGCCGTGCTGCAGCTGGTGCTCGCGATACCGGTCCTGCTCGGCGCGCCCGACGTGGGCCACATCACCCGCGAGGCGGCCTCGTTCGACATCGCGCTCGCGGTCGGCTTCGCCCTCGCGGCGCGCTGGCCCGAGCGGGCCCGCGCCTATCTGCCCGTGGCGTTCGTGCTCGCCGGGTGCCTCACGCTCACCAGCGCGTTCGACATCGCCGATGGCGCGATCCGGGTCGCACACGAGATCGGACACCTCGCCGCGCTGGCCCAGGCCGGCCTGCTGTGGGGGCTCAGCTCCTCCTCGAGGATGGCCCACGCATGAGGAAGTTTCTGCTCCTGCTCGCGGCCGCCTTCGTGCTGCTGCCGGCGGCCCCCGCCCAGGCCCACGCCGCGCTCATCAAAACCAATCCGGTCCAGGGCACGACCGTCCAGATCGCCCCGCAGCAGGTCGAGCTCACGTTCAGCGAGGCGATCACGCCGGTCAACGACAAGATCCGGATTATCGGGCCGGACGGCAAGCGGGCCGACACCGGCACACCCAAGGCGGAGGGCGCGGTCCTGCGCATCGGGCTCAAGGAAAACCCGCCCCGCGGGACCTATCTGGTGAGCTTCCGGGTCATCTCGGCCGACAGCCATCCCGTGCCCGGCGGGTTCACGTTCTCCATCGGCGAGCCGTCCGCGACGCCCACCCAGGAGGCCGACACCGAGACCAACGCCACCATCACTTGGCTCATCGGCGCGGCCAAATATGTGGGCTACGCCGGGCTCGTGCTGCTGGTCGGGTCCGCGTTCGTGCTCGCGCTGCTGTGGCCCGCCCGGCTCGACCGCCGCGGGCCAAAACGCATGCTGTGGCTGGGTTTCGGCCTCGTCGCGCTGTCCACGATCGCGGCCCTCGCGCTGCAGGGGCCATACACCGGGCTCGGTTTCGAAGACGTGATGGGCAGCCCGTTGGGCGTCGCGCTGCTGGTGCGCCTGGCCGTGCTCGCGGTGGCGGCGATCCTGCTGCGGCCCCTGCTCAACGGCACGGGCGGGATCGTCGATCGGGTGCTGGTCCTCGGGCTGGCCGGGATCGGGGCGCTGACGTGGCCGCTGGCCGGGCATCCGGCCGGTTCGCCGGTGCCGCCCGTGTCGATAGTGGTCGACGCGATCCACCTCGCCGGCGTGGCCGCCTGGCTCGGCGGCCTGGCCATGCTCGCAATATTCCTGCTGCGCAAGGCCAACGAGACCGAGCTGCGAGCGATCCTGCCCGTCTGGTCGCGCTGGGCGGGCGTCACCGTGTCGGCCGTCCTGCTCGCGGGCGTCGTCGCCGCCCTGATCGAGGTGGGCACGGTCACCGCGCTCTACAAGACCACCTACGGCCGCACGCTGCTGGCCAAGCTGGCCCTCGTCACGCTGGTGATGGGCGCGGCGATGCTGGCCCGGCGCATGGTGTCCCAGGGCCGCACGACCATCGGCCCGCTCATCAAGACAGAGCTCACGATCGCGGCCGTCGTGTTAGGACTGACCGCCGCGCTCACCCAGACCACGCCCGCGCGCACGGCCGAGGCGATCGCGCAGACCCCGGCCATCGGGCAGGGCCAGATCTTCTCGTCGACGCTGGAGTCCAACCTGTTCCGCCTGCAGGTCGAGGTGGATCCGGCCAAGCAGGGCAACAATCTGATCCACCTCTACGCCTACACCCCCGACGGCCAGCCGTTGAAGGTGCAGGAGTGGAAGGTGACCATGGCCCTGCCGAGCGCGGGTGTCGAGCCGGTCGACGTGCCGGTGCTGAAGATCACCGACAACCACGTCACCGGTTCGGCCAACATCCCGGCGGCCGGCGACTGGGTGTTCAAGTTCACCCTGCGCACCACCGAGATCGACCAGGACTCGGCCACCACGACCATAAAGATTAAATAGGGAGCCAGCAGTGAAAAGATTGATCGTCGTCGCCGTGGCCACCGTGGTGGCCGTGATCGGGATGGCCGCGCCGGCGGCCGCGCACGTGACGGTCAGCCCGAGCGAGGTGGCGCCCGGCGAGTAT
>JBIOYB010000080.1:0-4544 GCA_044869915.1 Allorhizocola sp. | reverse complement strand
GACGTTTCGCTGATGCTTGAGCAGCGCCGGGTGGAGTTGACCGGTTACTGTTACCGCATGCTCGGCTCCGGTTTCGAGGCCGAGGACGCGGTGCAGGAGACGCTCGTCAGGGCGTGGAAGGCCTACGACAAGTTCGAGGGGCGCGCGGCCGTGCGATCCTGGCTCTACCGGATCGCCACCAATGTCTGCCTCGACATGCTCGACGCGAGCCAGCGCCGGGCCCGGCCGATGGAGCTGTTCGCCTCGTCGTCGCCCAACGCAGACGTGCCCGAGCCACTGGCCGAAAAAGTGTGGCTCGGCCCCGTACCAGATGGAAGGGTTTTGAAAGAAGCCGCCGATCCGGCCGACACTGCCGTCGCACGCGAGTCGATCCGGTTGGCTTTTGTCGCGGCACTGCAGCACCTGCCCGCCAAGCAGCGGGCCGTGCTGATCCTGCGCGAGGTGCTGGCCTGGTCGGCCAATGAGGTGGCCGAGCTGCTCGACACGAGTGTGGCGTCGGTCAACAGCGCGCTGCAGCGGGCGCGGGCCACACTGGCGACCGCCGACGTGCAGACGGACACGTTGCGCCCCATGGATTCCGACCAGCTGGCGCTGTTGGCCCGCTATGTGCAGGCGTTCGAGGCCTACGATCTCGACTCGCTGCTGTCGCTGCTGCACGAGGACGCCACGCTCAACATGCCGCCGCTGTCGCTGTGGCTGCGCGGTGTGACCGATATCCGGGCTTGGATGACCGGCACGGGCTGCGGCTGTGAGGGTTCGCGACTGGTGCCCCTGGTGGCCAACGGCACGCCCGCCTTCGGGCAATACCGGCAGGGCGGCGCGCAGCCGTGGGCGCTGATCGTGCTCGAGATCTCGGGCGGGCGGATCGCCACGGTCAACAACTTCCTCGACACCGACCGGCTGTTCCCGATGTTTGGCCTGCCGCCGGTGCTCAACTAGCACTAGCGCCGTTTACCAGGGGCGCCGCTTACCAGGGCGGCTTCGGCGGGGCGGTCTCAAACAGCGTGGCTTCAACGGTCGGCTTCAACCGGGCGGCTTCGGCTGGGCGGTCTCAAACCGGGCGGCTTCGGCTGTGCGGCCTTCAACCGAGCGGCTTCAACCGAGCGGCTTCGGCTGGGCGGCTTCGGCCGGGCGGCTTCAACGGCGTGGCTTCGGCAGGACGGCTTCAACTGGCGCTGCTGATGCCGTCGTAGGCGGCCAGGACGATGCTGAGGGCGCGCGAATAGGCGTCGCCCCAAAGCACGCCGTTCATCACGTAGGAAACCGCCATCCGATGGTCGAAGTCAACGAGCACAAGCGAACCGCCCCACCCGCCCCATAGGCACGTGCGCCCCTCCAGCCGGTAACCCAGGCCGTAGCGCATCTGCGCGCCGATGACGCGATCCTGCCCGTGGAACTGCTCCTCGAAGACTCGCTCGCAGCCGGCCTTTGACAGCAGCCCGGCACCCTCACATGCAAGCACCGACTGCACGGCGGCGACCGAGCGGGCATTGCCGTATCCGTTGATGGCCGGTATCTCCGCGCGCCGCCAAGCCGTCGTATTGGTATCGGACACGCCGACCAGGAACCCTTCCGGCTTGTCACCCTGGGGCGCGGGGATCAGCGGGGCCACGCGATGGTCGTGCTCGGCGGGCAGCCCGATGTGAAAATCCGCGCCCAGCGGCCCGGCCACCTCTTCGGCGAAGAATGTGCCGAGGCTTCGCCCGGTGACGCGGCGCACGACCTCGCCGATCAGGAAGCCAAACGTGATCGAGTGATAGCCGCCCGCCGTGCCCGGCTGCCATTGCGGGGCCTGCGCCGCCAGCCGCGCCGTGACGGTCGGCCAGTCCGGCCGGGCACGGCCGAGCCACTCAATTTCATGGCCCTTCAGTGCGCAGATCGGAGTCGAGCACCCGAGCCTTCACCGACTTGCCGTCCTCGATCCACGCGAACCCGACCCGAGGGACAACCGGATCGGAGGTGAAGCCGACCGCCACACACGGCAGGTCTTGATCCATGCCCGCCGTCGTGTTGACCTGCACGGGTTGGCTCAGTATCGCCCCCTGCTCACCGCATCGCTGGGCGCGGATGTTTTCGCCGGTGCCGTCGGCCGCGTCCGGGATGAGGCGCTCGGCCCAGGTGACGACGAAGGCGCTGCCGGGCAGGGTGCCGGCCGCCGGAGCGTGCGCGACGCTGCGGTCGGCCTCCTCGGTGAGGCTGAACGAGCCGATCCTGCCCTCCGGGTCGCGGATCGACACGGCAAGTCCCTGCTGTGTGGTGGCGCCGACCCGGGTCGTGTGCGCGATGGCGAAATGGTCGCCCCGCTGCGGCGGTATCTCACTGATGAACGCCGCGGCCATCTCACCGCGGAAGCCGAAGAAGTCCAGTGTGGACTGTGGGCCGAGCGGGCGGCGATCGGCATTGAAGACGCGCACCCGCGCCGTCGTGTTGGCGCTGCTCTCGTCGGGCCCGCCGCGCCACGCGAAGGCGAAGCCGCCGTCGTCGAGCCGGGTCAAGGCCAGCGGTCCCTTGACAATCTCGTCCACGTCGTTCACCTGGAACTCGCCGTCAAACTGGCCTGACGTGGGGAAGAAGCGGGCGCGGACGCCCTCGCGCGGATTGGAGCTGATCCAGCAGACGAGCACGCCGACACCGGGCGACTGGGCGATGGCGGGAGCAAACTCCAGGTCGGCATCGGTCGTGTTGACCTGCCTCGGATCGGCGAGCGGCCGCCCGTCCGGCCCGAAGGTCCGCAGCATCACGTTGCGCCGCGGCGTGTCGGTCAGCCATACCACCGCGAAGCCGGGCGCGAAGCCCGTGACCCTTGTGGCTGCGGGAAAAAATGTCATGCCGGCCTCCGAGGCGGTCACGTCGAAAACGGCATCGCCCGGTTGGCCGCCGGCCGAAAGGATCCGGCCCTTGATCCCACTGTTGCCCAAGTGGCTCCAGAGCACGGCGAAACCGGCGCCCCCATTGCCACAGATGGCGGGCGGGGATCCGGACGTCGTCGGGCTGACAAGGATCTCGTCCACGTTTTTCAAGGTAGCCCAGCCAAACGGGCCCAATGGGCATATCGTCTAAGGTGTGTACCCGGAGCCGGGTCGCGCGTTTCCGCGCGTTTTCCCTCGCTTCGCGAGCGGGTCCGCCGCACGGGCTTGTCTAATGTGGACGCTGACGACAAGGACGCATGTCACCCGTCGCCGATTTCGCGTGCCATCGCCAGGGCCGGCGCGAGCATGTCTGTCACGCCCTCAGGGGAGGGCGAGCCGCGGGCGGGCTGGGTCGTCCAGGCAGCCGCCCGGCTCGAGCGAGCTCTCAAAGGCGGCCGGAGTGTGGGCTGGGTCGTGCAGGCTGCTGCCGCCCTTGCTGGTGCGTCGCGCTGGCGCGAGTGGGCCTGCGGGGCCGGTTGAGCGTGGGCTGGGCCGTGCAGGCTGCTGCCGCCCTTTGTTGGTGCGCCGCGCTGACGCGAGTGGGCCTGCGAGGCCGGTTGAGCGTGGGCCGGGCCGTGCAGGCTGCTGCCGCCCTTTGTTGGTGCGCCGCGCTGGCGCGAGTGGGCCTGCGGGGCCGGTTGAGCGTGGGCCGGGCCGTGCAGGCGAGCGGCAGTCTTGCCGTCTTGCCGTTGTGCCGCGCCACCCTGCATCGCGCCGTGCGGCTGTGCGCCTTGCGCCCGCGGCGGCAGCCGTGCCGCCGCGAGCACACAAACACTGGCGATCATCTGCCACTCATCCTCAACTGACGTGGTGCGCGTCCTGCCAACGGGTGACATCGTGCTGGTGAAATATTTCATGATGCAAATGCTCGCTGTATAGTCATCATCGGCAGAGTTAATCGTGTAGGTGCGGCACGCCAAACCTTGCGGGGGTCGCTTTTGAGTCACGACTGAGGATTTGTTGCAGCTTCCTCTTTTGGGCCCGTCGATCCGCCGGGTCGATATCGCTCGGCGGTGTGCCGGGCGGGTCCCAAGGATGAGGAGTGACATGGAGCCAGATGGTTGGAGGGGTCGCAGCCGGCGGTCCCGCAGCTCCCGCCAGGTCAACTATCCGGCCTGGCTGTATCACCCCTTCGCCGAGCTGGTGTGGCTTGCGGGTATCGGATGGCTGTTCGCAGTCGGAGACAGCCGTGCCGCCCATACCATGCTCGTGGTGAAGGCAATGCATGTGCTGTCGCTGACGCCTGCTGTGACAAGGCTCTGGCACCGGTGACACAGGCGGGTCGCCCTATGGCGGGCGGCCCGCTTCCGCCGTGTCGCGAAAGGGGCGTGGGTCGGAAACCGGTCTCGGCGTGAACGGCGATCGAGACGGCGAGACAGGAGGTGCCCTAGTCCCAGAGGTGGTCTCGTCTCTGAGATGGCCTTGTCTCTGAGATGGCCTCGTCCCTGTGGCCGCGAGGGATTCGAGTGCTCGGGCGAGGCGTCCAAAGGTGGCTCTGAGGGTCAGTAGTGGCACGGCACGCGGCCTCGCCGGTTACCCACGTGGTGGCGGTGATGCGGTGCGATGGGGTGGTGGTGATGCGGTGCGATGGGGCGGCGGTGCGATGGGGTGGCGGTGATTAGTGCGACGGCGGTG
>JBIOYB010000079.1:0-8366 GCA_044869915.1 Allorhizocola sp. | reverse complement strand
TTCGCCCTTGCCGTATGCTATCTAAACTCATGTATACAAATCGACCTCCGCGAAACTACGCTCCGAAACAGAACTTCGCAAGGGATAACCAGGAGGCGGACATGCGGACTTTTGACTGGCAGTGAAGTGCCTTAGGCTGTCGGACGAACCGATGGTTTCTCATGGAGAGAAGCAAAGGTGGCCACGCGACAGCAGGCTAAACACGACGGGACCGAGACCGATCGAGCCTTATTTCGGCTTGTCGGTCTCGTCGTCGTTCTTGCCCTCCTCGCATTGATCGCTTCGACCTACCTGGCGTTGCGGGTCGAGCTCCATCCAAACGCGGCGCTCACCATCGCGGCTCTCGCCGTCCTCCTCGTGGTCTCCGTCTTGACCTCCGTCCGCGTGCGGGTGAGATCCACCATCGTCGCGAGCAACTGGACCGACGTCGCCATCCTCATCGCGGCATTCATGCTTCCAGATCCAGTCGCGATCATCGTCGTCTTCTTCGGCGCGCTGGCAGGCAAGGTGCTTCAGCGCGTCTCGATAATGAAGACCTGCTTCGGAGCCGCTCAAAACACGCTCCTCGCCACCGTGGCCGTGGGAGTGCTGTCGGTGTTCGAGGTGGCGCCGGTCAAGGGACCGCAGCACCTCATACCATTTGCGATCGCGTTCGTCGCCATCAGCCTCGCCGATGAGCTCATCTCGATCCCTGTGTTCGCACGTGCCACCGGGACATCGGTCAAGGAGATCTACCTGGCAAACCTGGACATCCGCTGGGGCTTCAACGTCATCCGCTTCCTTGTGGCAGGGCTCGCGCTCTTCCTGCTCGAGTGGGAATCACAGCTACTGATCGCCATACCTCCGATCGCCTTGAGTCTCCACCTGACACATCAGGGCCGGCTGCGGGCGAGGGCCGAGCGGGACGCGTGGAGGAAGCTGGCTGAAGCGACCGACGCCTTCAACGCGATACAGATCGACCATGTATTGCACACGGCGGTCAAGAACGGCGCGCAGCTGTTCTCGGTCGATCAGGTCGAGGTGGAGACGTGGCTCGACGAGCCGCAAATGCTGATCCGGGGCAACGCCAAAGAGATCGTGTACTACGGGGCGCCGGATCATAAGGGGTATGACCCGACGACGACGGCGATCGTGCCACTGATCGCCGACTCCGACGGGGCGCGCATCGGTGAGCTGCGGCTGCGCTTCCGGGCACCGGTGGCGCTGTCCGAGCGGGAGCACTTCACCCTGCGCGCGTTCGCGGGCGCGCTGGGCACGGCGATCCGCAATGCGGCGTCATACACGCAGCTGGAGCAGCTGGCCGACAAGCACGCGCACGACGCGACGCACGATCCGTTGACCGGCCTGCCCAACCGGCGCATGCTCGCCATCGAGGGCGCGGCCGCCCTGGAGAGCAGGGAAGGCCAGCTGGGCGTGCCGGCCCTGCTCCTGCTGGATCTCAACCACTTCAAGGACATCAACGACGCCCTCGGCCACTCGGCGGGCGACCAGGTGCTCGTGGCTATGGCACGCCGGCTCACCGAGGCGGCCGGCGAGGACGCGCTCGTGACCCGGCTCGGCGGCGACGAATTCGCCGTGCTGTACAAGGCTTTGCCCGCTCCCGCGCTGGCGCTGCACCGGGCCGCCACGCTCATGGCCGTGCTGCGCGAGCCGGTCATGGTGGACGGGATGCCGCTGACCGTGTCGGCGAGCGCGGGCGTCGCGATCGCGCCCAACATCGGCGGATTCGTCGAACTGCTGCGGCGCGCCGACATCGCCATGTATCAGGCCAAGCGCACCAACCGGCCGGTCACTTCGTACGAGCCGGAGAGCGACACCGCCGACCGCACGGGCCTGGTCGTGGGCGGGATGCTCCCACGCGCCGTGGCGGAGAAGGAGTTCACGCTCGAGTTCCAGCCCATCGTCGACCTCCTGACCGCCGCACCCATTGCCGCAGAGGCACTGGCCCGATGGCAGCATCCCGACCGCGGCAAGGTCGACCCGGGCAGCTTCCTCGAGCCGATCGAGCGGTCGGGCCTGCTCACCGCGTTCACCGATGCGGTGCTGGATCAGGCGCTCGACGCCGCCCGGCGGTGGCGCGAGGCCGGCAAGATGTGGCCCGTCGCGGTCAACATCTCCCCACGCAGCCTGCTCGACCGCCGGTTGCCACTGCTGATCGCGGCCCGCCTCGACGACCACCGCCTGACAGGTCCCGACCTGGTCCTGGAGCTGACCGAGTCGGGCACGCTCAGCCAGCTCGACATCGTGGACAAGGTCCTGGCCGAGTTGCGTGAGATCGGGTGTGTGCTAGCGCTCGACGACTTCGGGACCGGGTTCTCGTCGTTGTCCGTGCTACCGCGCGTACCGATGGTTCAAGAATTGAAAATCGACCGGTCGTTTGTGTCGCAGATGGAGCACACGCCCGAGTCCGCGGCCGTGGTCCGGTCCACTGTGGAGCTTGCCCGCGGACTTGAGCTGCTTGTCGTCGCCGAGGGCGTGGAGCGGGAGAGCCAGCGCAGGATGCTGTGGGAGCTCGGCTGCACGGCCGGACAGGGCCACCTGTTCGCCAAGCCGATGCCGTTCGACCAGATCATGCAGCTCGGCCCCAACCTCGCCGAGCCGCTGCACGACCCGGGTTCGGTCGTGCAGATGCCCTTCCAGCGCCGCCCGGGCCGGGCCGCCAAGCCGGGCAAGGCTTCCGAAGCCAACGGTTGATGCCCCACATCGGCTGAGTCGTCGCTAGTCTGACGGGCGGCACCGGGCCAGGCCGCCACGGGCGTTGGTTGTGTCAGACTCGGGTGCGTGATCCAGCTTGTCTTGGACTTCGTGTTGTACGCGCTCTCCGGCGCCTTCGCCTGGATCACGGGCCGGTCATCGACGCTGGGGCCGCATCGGTCATGGGGGGAGAGGGTCGTTTGGGGGTATGCGGCCGCGGCGGTCCTGGTGGCGGTCACGCGGTCGGTGCGGGCGCGGTTGTGGCTGACGGTCGCGGCGTGGGGGGCTGTGGCGTGGGTGCCGCTGGTGGTGCTGGCTCGCGCCGACCGGGGGCAGGAGGAGGTGTTCGTCGTCGAGGAGTCGGCGCGGCGGACGCTGGAGGCCGGGACACCCTACCTCGATCGGGCGGAGCTGGCCGCGCTGCCGGAGCCGCTGCTCGGTTACACGCCATACCAGCCGGGCATGGCGGTTTTCGGTTTCCCGCGCGCCCTGTTCGGCGAGGCGTGGTGGACCGACGCGCGGGTGTATTTTGCGCTGTTCACGGCCGTGGCGCTGGCCTACGCCGTGTCGCTGCTCAAGCTTGACGCGCGGGTGGTGCGGGCCGTGCAGATGGCGACCGTGCTTCCGTTGTGCGCGTTGACGTTGGCGACCGGCGGCGACGACATCCCGGTGCTGGCGCTGTGCCTGCTGGCCTTCACGCTCGCCTTCCGGCAGAGGTTTGGCTGGGCAGGGGTCGCGATCGGTGCGGCGGCGGCGATGAAGCTGTTTGCCTGGCCGGTCCTGCTGGTGCTGGCAATCTATACCCGGCGAGCGCGTTTCGTCGTACCAGCTATGCTGCTGCCCTTATTGGTTTTGTTACCCAGCATCGTGCTGGATCCTTCGGCGGTGGTGGAGAACGTCATCCATTTCCCGACCGGCAAGGGTCTGGTGACCAGTCCGGCGGCCTCGCCGCTGGTGGGATACCTGCTCACGCACGCGTTCGCTGGTGGGCGGGTGGTGGCGCTGGTGCTGCTGGGCCTTGCCGGGCTGGCGATCGGCGTCTATCTGATGCGCCGCCCGCCCCGGGATATGCGCACCGTCGTCAATATATGTGCGATCGGGTTGCTGGCCGCGATTTTGCTCATGCCCGCGACGCGCTTCGGTTATCTGCTGTACCCGGTGGCGTTCGCGTTTTGGGCACCGACCCTGCGTCAGGTCAGCAACAGTCCAACGTAGACGGCGGCCAGTCCACAAACGACACTCGCCGCCACGTTGAGCCCGGCCACGATGGGCTTGCCCTTCTCGATGAGCCGGATGGTCTCGTAGCCGAACGTCGAATAGGTGGTCAGCGCGCCGCAGAAGCCGGTGCCCAGCAGGTGCATGACGGTGCTGCCCAGCGACAGTCCCGCGAGCAGGCCGAGCAGCAGGCAGCCGGCCACGTTTACGGTGAAGGTGCCCCAGGGGAAGAGCGACTCGTGTCGTGCTTGGACGGTGCGGTCGATCAGGTAGCGCAGGGGCGCGCCGATCGCGCCACCGATGGCGATGGCGAGCAGGGTCATCATCGCAGCGACCTGGGGGTGATGACGGTCCCGAGCCACACGGCGGCGAGGGCGCAGACGAGCGTCCCGACCAGGTAGAGCAGCGCCGACCACGGCCTGCCCGCGGTGAGGGTGGTCCTGATGTCGAGCGCGTATGCGGAGAACGTGGTGAACCCGCCGAGCACGCCCACGCCGAGGAACGGGCGGACCAGCCGCGAGCTCGACCATCGCGTCGTCATGAGGACGCCGATCAGCAGGCACCCGGTCACGTTGATCGAAAACGTCGACCAGAGCGGCAGCATCAGCTCGTTGAGCCCATGCCGGGCCAGCGCGCCGAGTGCTCCGCCCACCGCGATCACGCCCAGCACCGGCCACCCGTGCCGCCGCAACTCCGCCCGCTGCGCCGGGTCGTGCAGGTCCACATCGGAATCAACGACCACGTCGCCCGAAGTCGCCGGGTCATCCGCCACGGCAATCCCTCAGCCGATCGCCATGTCGACAAAGCGCGACAGGTGCAGCTGCGCCGCGACCGTGATGGTGTCGGTCGGCCCGTTGCGGTGCTTGGCCACGATGAAGTCGGCCTCGCCCGCGCGCGGCGACTCCTTGTCGTAGTAGTCGTCGCGGTGCAGCAGGATCACGACGTCGGCATCCTGCTCGATCGAGCCCGACTCACGCAGGTCGGACAGCTGCGGCCGCTTGTCGGTGCGCTGCTCCGGCCCGCGGTTGAGCTGGCTGACCGCGATCACCGGGCACTCGACCTCCTTGGCCAGCAGCTTCAGGCCGCGCGAAAGGTCGGCCACCTCCTGCTGCCGGCTCTCGGTGCGCTTGGGCGACGTCATCAGCTGCAGATAGTCGACGACGATCAGTTTGAGGTCGTGCCGCTGCTTGAGCCGCCGCGCCTTGGCCCGGATCTCCATCAGCGTCATGTTGGGCGTGTCGTCGACGAAGATGGGCGCCTCGGAGATCTCGCCCATGCGCCGCGCCAGCTTGGTCCAGTCGTCGTCGGACAGCTGCCCCGAGCGCAACACGTGCAGGGGCACGCGCGCCTCGGCCGACAGCAGGCGCATCACAATCTCCACCTTGGACATTTCCAGCGAGAAGATGGCACTGGCCAGGTTGGCCCGCACGGCCGCGTTGCGCGCGAAATCCATGCTCACCGTCGAGTTGTGGGTCACGACCATGGAGCGGCCGGCCAGATAGAGGTGGCTGTCGTTGTCGACCTGCACACATCGCACCGGCACGCTCGGCAGCTGACGGACGTCGACGATGAACCGTGAACTATGCCGCACGGGGTTGACCGTCCGCATGCGCTCTTTGTGCGCGAGGCGTTTGCGCTCGAGCCGGAAGACCTCGTCACAGGTGCTGAACGTGATGGTGTAGGCGGTCGAGGTCGCCGCCGTCCATGCGCTCGACCTCCTGGCGCTGACCTGGCACCGGTAACCGAGGCTGACGATCAGCTCGCACAGGTCGTCGATGAGGCGCTTGTTGGTGCCGCTGAACTGCACAGCACCGTCGCGGTGGACCCAACCGTCGGTGTCCATGAGCCCCATGAGCAACGCCCGGCGCTGCTCGGCCGACGCCCGAAGATATCTGGCCGGAATGTGTTTGTTGCCAAGGACCCCGAGCGAACGAAGTCTCGCCGTGACCGTGCCGACGAGGCGCTGGCACCGCCGGCAGTGGCGCATGCCCGATCCGGTGCCTGTCGCGGGGCGGCCGCAATTGCCACAGACCGGGGCCGGCTCGGGGCTGGAGACGAAACGAGCCTTGCCACCGCAGGACTGGCCGCAGGATCTGACGTTGCTCGCCTTCGGCTGGAAAGTCCGTCCGCAAACCACACACTCGCGTGCGGGCAGGGCATCCGATCCCGGCAGCCTCAGCGCATAGAGCATCTTGCCGGCCACCGGGTCCACCCGCATGCCCTCCGCCTCGATATGCATGGCGATCTGGGGGTCCGCTGTGGTGAAACGGTTGCCCGCGCTGCGCCCGTCGCCGAGCCAGACACCCAGCGTGTATGGCGGCAGGGGCAGGTCGGCCTCGGGCAACCGCAACGGCTCGCAGTTGACCACGCAGTGGTTGAGCCGGCGGTCGGCGGTGGCACACCGGAGTGTTTGGGCGATCTCCTCGGTGGTGCGGGTCTGGCCCCGGCTGCCCGATCTGCGCTCCGCCCGCGTCTGGGTCACCCAGGAGTGCGACCCGTCGGCGACGATCACCGTGCCGTCGGAGAACTCGACCTCGTAGCACGGGCGATCGGTTAACACCTCGGTCGCGGCGACCACGGTCGTCGGCTGCCCGTCGGCTCCGATCAGGCGATCACCGACGCTCACCTCGCCCATCGTCGTCCAGCCGTCGGGTGTCGGCAAAGGCGTGTCCAGCGCGAGCGCCTTGCCCAGACCGGGCCGGCCGGCCACGATGATGAGCTGGCCGGCCTGCAGCCCGTTGAGCAGGCGGTCGAGGTCGGTGAAGCCGGTGGGCACGCCCGTCATCACGCCGCCCTGTGCGCCGACCGCCTCGATCTCGTCGAGCGTCGGCTGCAGCAGGTCGGCGAGGACCACGAAGTCCTCGCTCACCCGCTTCTCGGTCACGTCGTAGATCGCCTGCTGGGCGAGGTCGACGATGTCGTCGACCTCGCGGCCGGCGCCCGCCGCCGCGCCATAGCCCAGCTGGACGATCTTGGTGCCCGCCTCCACGAGCCGCCGCAGCACCGCGCGCTCGCTGACGATGCGCGCGTAATAGGCCGCGTTAGCGGCGGTCGGGACGGCGGAGATCAGCGTGTGCAGGTAGGGCGCGCCGCCGACGCGCGCCAGATTGCCCGCGCTGTCCAGGGTCGCGGCCACCATCACGGCGTCGGCCGGCTCACCGCGCCCGTAGAGATCGAGGATGGCATCGAAGATGGTCGAATGGGCCGGGCGGTAGAAGTCGTTGACCCGCAGGATCTCGATCACGTCGGCGATCGCGTCCTTGGACAGCAACATGCCGCCGAGCACGCACTGCTCGGCCGCGACATCCTGCGGCGGCGATTTCTCGAAGACGGGCGGACCGGCCGTGTTCATCTCCTCGACGGTCATGACGGCCCCCCTTCTCCAATTAGCACTATCCCCTGTGGGTACGACAACAGAACGATGACGCTACGAGCCAGGCTTCGCGGAAACAAATGGGCCGGTGGACAAGCCTCGGGACAACCTGTGGAGAACCCGCCCCCGCCTGTGGGCGAGCCTGTGGACAGCCTGTGGAAAACCCCCATCCACAGCCTGTGGAAAACCCCCACACCAGCATGTACGTGATCCACAGGATGTGGAAGAAAATTACCTGGCGCGATTCTTATCGGTTCGGGGGATTGCGTCGGGCGCATGCCCGTTTCACGCTCCGAGCGTGGAGCCTCCTGAGCGGGCACGGCCATCGATGCAAAACGACTCCGCGAGCCGATACGGGCCCGCGGACGATCCCGCGTATGAGGGATTCCACACATATGCCACGAGCGAGCTTTACGACACCAACGGTGGGGCGGACCGGTGGCCCGACAACTGGGCCGACGAGCCGGGCGCCGACTACGCGCGGCAGGACCCCGCCTACGCCGCCGAGGACGAGGAGCCGTCCCGTCGCGGTGGCGGCGGCAGCCGGGACTACTGGGCCGTTCTGATGTGGACGATCCTGTGGTACGCGATACCGGCCATCGTGCTCATCGTCCGCGCGCTGCTGCTCCCCGGCGCGTCGCCCGCCCGGGCCACCGCGATGGGCGACTTCATCAGCAACTCCCCGCTGTGGCTGATCGCGCTGTTCAGCGGGATGGGCCTGGCCCTCGTGCTCCGCTGGGCCAGCGAGACCTGGCGAGCCGTCACGATCGGCTTCTGCGCCGCGGTCGTCTCCGGCGGCGCGATCACGGTCCTCTACGGCATCTGGTGAACCATCGGCGGTCACGTTCCCGCATCGGATCCTGCAGCACCGATAACGGTCGGCGCACAAACCCATCACGACCGCTCCATTCGTGACCAACGGAGCGTCGCATTGAGACATGAGACTGCGCATCCCTCTGGTACTCCTCATGGTCGCCGGGTTGGGCCTCGCGGCCTGTTCCAGTGACGGCGGCAGCAACAGCGACGGAGGGCGCAATGACGCGCCCGGCCTCGACGGCCGGCCCGAGCGGCCGACCGACACCAC
>JBIOYB010000078.1:0-4447 GCA_044869915.1 Allorhizocola sp. | reverse complement strand
TCTTATTTACCTCGGTCCGCGATACTCGTCCGCCGTTGCTCCCGCGGAGGCCCGGTCGCGCCCTGGGGGCGCTTCCTGCGAGGTCCGTGGGTGGTTTTGCGCGAGGTGGGGGCGGTTTCCTGACGATCTTGAAAACGCAAGTGAGGAATTGCGGCGGACTGCCAACACCGCAGATCCGCCAAGCAATACCTCACCAGCGCGCGAAGATCTGCGACATTTCGGGGAGATGGCTGGGTCAGACCGGCTTCAAGTCAGCCATATCCACGAAATGGCGCGAGTCTTGAGGGCAAGGCTAAGCGGGCAGGCCGACCGCGCGGTCGCCCGTGCGGCGCTGTTGGATGACGACCGCCGCGACGAGGAGGGCGCCCTGGGCGACGTTCTGCCAGAACGGGTTGACGCCCTCGACGGTCAGGCCGTTTTCGAGCGCCCCCAGCAGCAGCACCGCGAGCAGGGTGCCGCCGATGCCGCCCCGCCCGCCCGCGATGGCGCACCCGCCCAGGAAGGCGGCCGTGATGGCCTTCAGCTCGAGGCCCTCGCTTCCGGCCGTCGGGTGGGCGGAGCCGCTGCGCGCGGCCAGGATGACGCCGGTGATCGCGGAGACCATGCCGACCATCGCGTAGACGGCGATCAGGTACTTGTTGATGTTGATGCCCGCGAGCCGGGCGGCGATGGCATCGCCGCCGATGGCGTAGAGGTTGCGCCCGATGTCGGTCATCTTCAGCAGCACGTGGACCGCGAGCGCCACGGCCAGCATGATCCAGACCATGGTCGGTATGCCCGCGATCGACCCGCGCACGATGAAGATGAAAAGGTCGTCTCCTTGGAGGTACCCGACCGCCTGGCCTTCGGACACCAGCTGCGCGATTCCCTTGTACGCCGCGAGCATGGCCAGCGTCGCGATGATCGCGTTGACCCGCCCGTAGACGATGATCACTCCGTTGAGGACACCGCACACGGCGCCGATCGCCACGGCCGCCGCGATGGACAGGATGGCGTTGCCGCCCGCGATCCCATCGCCCGTCTGCGCGAAGACCATGGCGCTGACGATCGAGGCCAACCCGACCTGCGACCCGACCGAGATGTCGATCCCACCGCAGATGATGATCGCCGTCTGGGCCACGGCCAGCAGCCCGGCCATGGTGACGGCGTTGCCCATGCCCGCGATGTTGCCCCAGCTCAGATAGTTCGGGTTGAGGTACCCGAACAGCGCCATCACCGCGACGAGCGCCCCCAGCAGGCTCAGGTTTTGTGCTCCTATGCGCCGCAGTGCGCCGGTCATGAGTCCCCCATCATGGCCAGGGCGAGGATGGACTCCTCCGAGGCGTCCTCGCGCGACAGTTCACCCACGACCCGGCCGCCCTTCATCACGACCACCCGGTCGGCCAATCCCAGCACCTCGGGCAGCTCCGACGACACGACCAGGATCGCCATCCCGGCCCGCGCCAGATCCGCGATGATCTGGTAGATCTCCGCCTTCGCGCCGACGTCGATGCCGCGCGTCGGCTCGTCGAGGATCAGCACCCTGGGGTTGCGGGCCAGCCACCGGGCGAGGACGACCTTCTGTTGGTTGCCGCCGGAGAGTTTGCGCACCTCGTGCTCGACCGATGGGGTCCGGATCCGGAGGCGCGCAACATATTCCGACGCCAGCGCCCGTTCGGCGGCGGGCCGGACAAACCGGAACCGGCGCAGCCGCTCCAGCACCGTCACGACGATGTTGTCGCGCACCGAGCGCGACAGCAGCAGCGCCTGGGCTTTGCGTTCCTCCGGCGCGTATGCGATCCCGGCGCCGATCGCGTCCCACGGTTCCTTGAGCCGCACGGGCTTCCCGTCGACCGCCACCATCCCGGATCGGATCGGCAGGTCCCCGGCCAGCGCCCGGCACAGCTCCGAGCGGCCCGCGCCGACCAGCCCGGCCAGCGCGACCACTTCACCCGCCCGCACGGTCAGCGAGACATCGGTGACGTCAGGGGTCGACAGATGTGAAACCGACAGCACCACCCGATCCGTGGCCACGTGCGCGCGGGCGAACATGGCGCTCAGGTCCCGCCCGACCATCATCCGCACGACCTGGGCCTCGTTGGTCTCACCGGAGGCGACGACGCCGACCAGGGCGCCGTCGCGCAGCACGGCCACCCGGTCGGCGATCCGGAAGATCTCGGCCAGCCGATGCGAGACATAGATGATCGCGAGCCCTTGCGCCCGTAGCCGCCGGATCAGCTGGAACAGCGCCTCGACCTCGTGCTCCGAAATGGACGATGTCGGCTCGTCGAAGGCCATGACCGAGGCGGGTGTCGTCAGCGCGCGCAGTATCTCCACCAGCTGCCGCTGCGCGGGCGTCAGGTCCCGGCCCAGCGCATCCGGATCGAGCACATGCTCGAACCCGAGCCGCGACAAGTCCTGCGTCACCCGACGGCGCAGCGTGCGCCGGTCGAAGACGCGGGCGCGCCGAAACAGTGCTCCAATGTAGACGTTTTCGGCCACGGACACGTACGGCACGATCTCGGGCTCCTGCGGGATGACGCGGATCCCCGCCCTCCTCGCATCCGCGGGCGAGTGTAGCGACAGCGGCCTGCCGTGCAGGAGCACCCGCCCGGTGTCGGGCAGGTGCTCGCCGTTGATGATGCGCACGAGGGTCGACTTGCCCGCACCGTTTTCGCCCAGCAGCGCCGTGACCGTGCCGCCCGGGAAGTCGAGCGAGACGTCGGCGAGCGCCTGAACGGACGCGAAACGCTTGCCGACGCCCTCAACCCTTAGCTGCATTTCAGTCCCGCGGCCTGGTAGTTCTCCGGCGTGACCATGGTGGTTTTGGCGTATGCCTCGCGTACAAAATCCTTGTTGTTCTTAATCTTTTCATACATGCTCTGTACCGCGAGCGCGCCGACCTCGTTGCCCGCCAACCAGAGTGACGCCTTGGTGCCCGTCTTCTGCCCGGCGCTCCAGGCCTTGCAGGCGTAGTCGCCGTTGATCCCGACACCAATGATGCTGTCCGGCGTGTACCCGTTGAGCTGCAACGCGTTCACCCCGCCCACGACGTTTTCGTCGTTGCAGCCCCAGATGATCCAGTTCTTCACGGTCTTGTTGGCCGTGACCGTCGCGGCCACCTTGGTCTGCGCGTCGGCGGGCGTATTGTCTGTCCCCACCTTGATGACTTGAATGTCGGGACCACCGGCGGCCTTGAAGGCCGGAAGGGCCGCATCCACCCGGTCGGTGCACACGGTCACGTCCTGCTTCCAGGCGGCGATGATGCGCGTCTCCTCGGGCTTCCAGTTGGCCGCCTTGTAAAGCTCGGCCGCCTTCTTGCCCACCTCCTCGCCCATCTGCTTGCCGCTGAAGCCGATCCTGGGCACGATCTTGTCCGGCGCGCAGTCGGCGGGCTTCGGGTTGTCCACGCAGATCTGGTCGTCAGACGTGAGCAGCGGGATGTTGGCGTTCTTCGCGGCCGTGACGACGGCCGGGCCCACCGACGGGTCGGGCACGACGATGATGATGCCCTTGGCCTTCTGCGCGATCGCGGCCTCGATGGAGCTGAGCGTCTTGCTGGTGTCGTTGCCGAGGTCCACCATGGTCAGCTCGATGCCCAGCTCGGTCGCCTTCTTCTTGGCTCCCTCGGCCTCGCCCAGGAAGTAGGGCTGGGTGGCTTGCTTCTGCATATAGTAGATCTTGATTGGACCGGAGTTGTCGCCACCACCCGGCGGCGTCTCCTTGCCGGACTGGCACGCCGCGAGGCTCGACACCAGCAAGCCAGCCAATACCATTGCGGCTGAACGCTTTTGTAGCAAGGCCATTATCCAAGCTCCTCTCGTCGGCTGGGCTCCGACGCCGCCCGAAGTAAACACTCAGAAACAAACACCCATCCTTCAAGATATTCAAGTGCCTCTTGGTCACATCTAAGTAACGTCGCGCACATTCATCGGACTCTGATGGGTTCATATCCTTCTAAAGCGCTCATATACATCCACCAAGCACCCAATTGATCGGAGCAATCTGACCCCTCGAAGCCGATGTGTGAACATGTTGAGTCAGTCCCCTGGACCTGACCGCCCATCGCGACGACGAGCTCCCCCGCAGCGGTGAACAGCGCGGACCGCACATCATCCTCGGTGCCCACCGACCGCCCGGCATCGGGGCAATCGGCGAGGCAGACGAACGCGGCGCCCAGCTTGAAGGCGTCACCGTCCACGCCGCCGCGCGCAAGGCTCTGCAATGAGCACGGCCAGGCGGCCCGGATCGTCACCAACTACGACGGTGTACTGATATCGGCGCTCGTCGAAGCACAGACGGCGCACGCTCCGCAGCGGCGCAAAGCGGTGCCATGCCCGTTGCGTGGCATGCGGACGGCGAGCGTGGTGCGTGGAGACGCGGCACACAGCCAGGGGACTAGAGGCGGGGGCGGGGGGTTGCTTTGTGGCGCCTAAGGCCCACAGGGAGTGCCACGGCCTCCCACCCC
>JBIOYB010000077.1:0-2583 GCA_044869915.1 Allorhizocola sp. | reverse complement strand
GCGGGGCGGGGCCGCCTCGAACAGGGCGGCGTCGCGGCGCATCCGGCTGGTCAGGTGGGTACGGGGCAGGTCAGCGCCGGCGAGGCTGGCGTAGGCGCCATCGGCGCATAGGTGAAACTCGCGGCCGGGCAGCCATGCCGCCAGCTCGCGCATCATTGCCGCGGCGTGCTCGACGGTGGTCGTGGTGTCGCGCTTGCGGTGCAGTCGGGCGTTGACCGGCAGACCGATCGGGCAGCCACCCCATGGGAGCCGCACCCGCAGGGTGATCACGACGAGGTTGAGCCCGAGTGCGTAGACGACCCGCCGGGTGGTGGAACGCACCGCGTCGCGGAAGACCCCGGCCCCGTTGACCTTACGGCCGGACTTGTGGAACAAGGTGTCATCGCAGTCCACGATGATCGACCCGGTGGGGGCGAGCCGGGTCACCGCGTGGATGGCCAGCACCCGCCACAGCGCGCTCATCGCCCAGGCGCCGTCGCGGAAGAAGCGATGGTAGGCATCGTGCGCGCGAGCTCCGGCCGGGTCGCCCACCGCGATCATCGCGGTGATCGTGCGCCGGCCCGGCGCGCACACCCAGCCAGTGAGCAGGTCGACAAGGATGGCGAAGCTCGGCGCGCGAAGCAGTGTCCGGGTCGACTCCAGCAGCGCCGTCCACGCGCTCACCGCGCCCGCCGGGCATCGGCCCGACGTGCCAGCAGCGCGGCCAACCCCACGTTGCCCTCGGACTCGGTGCGGGCCAACGCCTGCCGGTAGCGGGTCACCGCCGCGCTCACCGCCGCCACCTCGGCCGGGTCGAGCATCACCGTGCGGTTGCGACCACCCTCGGAGTAGCTGAGCACCGTGCTCTCATGCAACGACTCCCCGCCGGCGCACCGACAACTCGGCTTACCGCAGCGACGTCGCTGCACGACCACGGACCCGCGGATCATCCGCGGGATGCCACCCGACCCGGCCACAGCCACCATCACGACCATCCTCTCATCTGCACGCGCCACGCGTGCAGATAAGAGTGTCTCGCGGGAACCTCGTGAAACGGACTAATCAAAACGGCGTGTCGATGCACAAGCCAAACGGACCGCCCACGAACGACAGCTCACGACACCGCGAGAGTGCGAAACTCCACACCAAGCGAAACCGACGACGGCGAGCGACACCGCCCACGAGTTTCACCTACCTACGGGCGGTCCCGCCAGGGACCATGGGGTTCTTATTTGCTGAGACGAAACTCCCGACCTCAGCCACGTGTGCGGCAGCATTCCCGGCGCAGCCGGGAATACGTGACGGTGGGCATGGTGGTGGGCTTGCCGCCCGGTGGTGGCTGCGGCAAGCTGGAGTGCCGGCGGGGAGAGCGACCACGTTGTCGGCCCTGTGGGGCCTGACCTTCGCCGGAGACGGCATTGTCGGCGCTCTTCCCGCCCCTATGTCGGGTTGGTGGTTACGCCGCGGGTGCTTCACCGCCGTCGTCAACGAAGACGATCTTCTTGCCGGACAGGGCTTCCAGTTGGGCGATCAGCCTGCGGGTCTGGGTCTGCGGGTCGACGCGTCGGCTGTAGAAGTCGTGGCCCAGATCGGTGTAGGGCTGCCCGGCGGCCAGCACACTCCAGATGACCTTGATGAGGGTGTGCGCGACGGCGAACGCGGCCTTCTTCGCCGCACCGGGGTTTTGCTTGCCGCCGAAACGGCGGTGCAGCCGGTGGTAGCGGGCCCCGATCCGGCTGCGGGTCTTCGCCGCGGCCAGGGCCGCCTCGACGAGGAGCGACTGGACGTGGGTGTTGCCCTTGCGGTGGCGGCCTTTACGACGTTTGCCGGCTGATTCGTTGTTGCCCGGGGCCAGCCCGGCCCACGCGGCCAGGTGTTTGGCGGTGGGGAACCTGGCCATGTCGATGCCGATCTCGGAGATGACCACGGTCGCCACGCGTTCGCCGACACCGGGGATGCTCATCAGGAGCTGCACCTGCGCGGTGAACGGGTCGACCAGCCCGGGCATCGGGTCTTTCCCGACCCGGCCGATCTTCTCCTTGACCTGGGTCAGCATCTGGTCGAGGTGGTCGATGCGGGCCAGGTGCAGCCCTACCAGGTGCCCGTGGTTGGTGGTGAACCGCCCGGCCAGGGCCAGCCGCAGATCCTCGGTCTTGTTGCGCAGCACCCCACGGGCCAGACCGGCGAGGACCACCGGGTCACGCTGTCCGGCGACCAGCGCGTCGAGCATCAACCGGCCGGACACCCCGAACGTGTCCGAGGCGACATTGTCCAGCTTGATCCCAGCGGCTTCGAGGACCTTCAGTAGCCGCTGCTTCTCCCGACTACGCTCCTCGGTCAGCTTGGTCTGGTACCGGGTGAAGTCCCGCATCACCCGGACCTGCTCCGGCGGCAGGAAACTACCCCGCAGCAGCCCGACCTCCATCAACTGGGCCAGCCACTGGGAATCCTTCACATCTGTCTTGCGGCCCGGGACCGCCTTGACGTGCGCGGCGTTGACCACCTCGATGGTCAGGCCCGCGCCGCCGACCTCACGCAACGCGGAGTACACCGGCCACCAATAGGGCCCGGTCGATTCCATCGCCACATGCGTGACCCCGCGCT
>JBIOYB010000076.1:0-3072 GCA_044869915.1 Allorhizocola sp. | reverse complement strand
CACACCCGCTGCGGAGATCTCAGACTCCGTTCAGGCGAAGCCGTGCTTTTGCGTGGGTGTGGCCGGGCGCGTAGCGAGCCGGGCACACCCGCTGCGGAGATCTCAGACTCCGTTCAGGCGAAGCCGTGCTTTTGCGTGGGTGTGGCCGGGCGCGTAGCGAGCCGGGCACACCCGCTGCTAGAAGAATTGTCGGAGGGTGCGTCTAGCATTCTGGGCATGGGAGTCAGGGGTTGGGCACTGCTCAGTCTCGCCGCGGTGCTGGCGGTGCTCGCGGTGGTGACGTTCTTGCTGGTGCCGTGGGCGCGGCCGCCCGCGCCTCGGGCCGACCAGCTGGCGGCGCTCGCCGAGCTGCCGGCCGATCGGGTCGCGCAGGGGCGGGCACTTCGCGGGGAGCTGCGCTGGGTGTCGTACCCAAGCATGATCCTGGGTTTGATCTTTGCCTTGCTGCTCGGGCTCACCCCGCTGGGCGCCAAGCTCGTGGCGCTGGTGCCGGGGCCGTGGCTGGCCAAGGTGCTCGGCGGCGGGCTGCTCGTGCTGCTGCTGGCCGACCTGGTCACGCTGCCGCTGGCGGTGTGGCGGCATCACATCCTGGTCCGATATGGACTGTCCACTCAGGATTGGGGAGCGTGGTCTCTTGATTTACTCAAGGGATACGCGGTGGGAGCCGTGCTGGGCGCGGTGGCACTGCTCGGTTTTTACGGGCTGACGCGGCTGTTCCCGGTGTGGTGGTGGGCATGGGGTGCGGCCGGCGCGGCGGCGCTGGTCGTGTTGCTCAGCTTCGTGTTCCCGGTGCTGGTCGAGCCGCTGTTCAACAGGTTCACGCCGATGGCCGATTCCCCTTTGCGCACCGAGCTTTTGGCGGTCGCGGCACGCGACGGCGTGCCCGTCGGCGACGTGCTCGTGGCCGACGCCTCGCGCCGCACCACCGCGCTCAACGCATACGTCAGCGGCATCGGGCCCACCCGGCGCATCGTGGTCTACGACAACCTGCTCAAAGACGCGCCCGAGGCCGAGGTGGCCAGCGTCGTGGCGCACGAGCTCGGCCACGCCAAAGACCGCGACGTGCTCACCGGCACCCTGATCGGCGCGCTCGGCGCGGCCGCCGTCGTGATCGGACTCTACCTGCTCGGCGGATGGGCCGGCCTGCTACGCCGGGCGGGCATCGAAACACTGGCCGACCCCCGCTCCATCGGCCTCATGCTCGCCATCGCGGCCCTGGCCGGGCTGGCGTCCACGCCGGTGCAGGCATACGTTTCGCGCCTCATCGAAGCCCGCGCCGACGCCCACGCCCTCGCCCTGACCGACGACCCGGCCACCTTCGAGCAGATGCAGCGCCGCCTCACCCTGACCAACCTCGGCGACCCCGACCCGCCCCCGTGGGAACAAACCCTGTTCGGCAGCCACCCCACCACCGTCGAACGCATCGCCCACGCCCGCGCCTACGCCCGCGGGGACCGCTGACGCTTGCCGCGCCCGCTTTTCGCCGCTTCGCGCCTGCTCCGCACGCGCGCCCGCTGTTGCCGCTGTTTCGCCATGCGGCGGCGCTGTTGCCGCTGCTTCGCCGCACCGCCGCCGCTTTCACGGCTGGCGCCTTCCAACCCTCGCCGCGCGCGGGCGCTTCAGCGGCTATCGCGGGACTGAAGGCGGCTGTGGTCGCCGCGGGCGACAACAAGTGCGGCCGCTCCAACCTTGGCCGTGCACTAGAGCGGTAGCGACCGTATGCACGCAAGCGGCAGCCGCAAGTGTGAGCAAACAAAACCGCCGCGCCCGCCGGGGAGTCGTGTGAGGGAGCGGAAAACCCGTGCCTCCGGCGGGAGCCTCGGGGCTCCAGGAGGTGGGTTCCTCCCGCAAACCCTTCGGCCCGGAGCGAGCTCAAGTATTTTTCCGGACCGGGTCAAGGTCGTTCGTCCGGTGGGCGCTCCACCTTGACCCGGCCCGGGATATGACTTCCCGGTGGGCGTGCCGAAGGGTCGACGGGAGGAACTGGGGGGAAGCCGTCAACTTCCAAACGGCGTTCAGGAGCTTTTTGCGACGGGCGGATTGCTGCTGCGCGAAACAGCGGACTACCGGCGCACCCGCGTGGCGAAGCGGCGGGGCGGCTGCTGGGAAGGGCGACTCAGGTGCGCAGTGAAGCTTCGCATTCAGAAAGATGCCGCCGCATGCCTTCCAGTGCCAGCCTTCGATGTATGCCTGTCAGCTGGTCACAGCCAGGAGGATGTGATGACCAATCCATTCGACGTCCAGGAAAGCGCTTTTCTCGTCTTGGCCAACGCCGAAGGCCAGCAGTGCCTGTGGCCTGCGAGCACTGAGGTGCCGTCCGGCTGGAACGCGGTGTATGGACCCGATGCCAGGCAGGCGTGCCTGCGGTACGTCGATACGAACTGGACGGACATGCGGCCCGGCGGGGCCCCGGAAAGCACGCCAAGCCCGTTCGAGGGCATGTCGGTCGACCACGTCGAGTTTTACGTCAGCGACGTGGCAGGCGTGTCCGAGTCGCTCGTCGGCGGCTATGGGTTTGCCGTGCACGCGCGCTCCGACTGGTCCGCCACGGACGCGCACACGCGCTCGGTCGGGCTCGGCCGCAACCAGATCCGGCTGGTGCTCACCGAGCCCAGGGTCGACGACCACCCGGCCACGGCCTACATAGGCAAGCACGGCGACGGCGTGGCCAACATCGCCATCCGCGTGCCGGACACGCGTGCCGCGTTTGCCGAGGCGGTGCGGCGCGGGGCACGGCCGGTGTCGGGGCCGGCGGTGCACGGTGACCTCGTCCTGGCCACGATAGGCGGGTTTGGCGATGTGGTGCACACGTTTGTGCAGCGCCCCGCCGGCGCCGACGAACGCGCGCTGCCCGGTCTGAGCCCGGTGTCGGAGGCACCCGATTGGGACGCCGGCCTGTTTGCCATGGACCACTTCGCCGTGTGTGTCGAGGCCGGCCAACTGGACCCGATGGTGTCTTATTACGAGCAGATTCTCGACTTCGACATGACGTTCACCGAATATATCGTCGTCGGCGAGCAGGCGATGAATTCCAAGGTGGTACAGAACAAGTCGCGCACCATCACCCTCACG
>JBIOYB010000075.1:0-2252 GCA_044869915.1 Allorhizocola sp. | reverse complement strand
AAGACCTCTATGACGCGGTGCTGCTGGCCGAGCACACCACGGTCTCGCGCGACGTCGTACGTGCGGTCCTGCGCCGGGAGGTGGGTAGAGCGGCCGACTCGTTCACCGCCGCCTCGGTGCTGCGATGGACGGTGGATTGGGACTCCTTCCGCGACGCGTACCCCACGATCACCGGGGATTTGGAAAGGTGGCAGAACCGCCTGGCCCTCGCCCTGGCCAGATCATTCGGGGAGTGAAGACGTGGGCGCCCGGCTATTCGCGTGGGGTGCTCGCCTGTCTGCGGCGATCAGCCGCCGCTGGCGCCGGCGGTCACCAAGCCGCGCAAGCACAGCTGCATCACGGACCCGGCAATGATCGCCATCGTCGCCGGCGCGTCGCCGCCCCCGCCGGACTTGGAGATCTCTTGTGGGCAGCGATGCCCATGCTGATCCTGGCGAAAGGGGATCAGCACCGCCGGGACGATCGCCATGGAAGTCGTCGGTTTCGCCGACGGCTACACATGCTGTTGCTGCGCCGGTCGTGGCGGCCGCGGCACATGCTGTTGCTGCGGCAGGGCCGGCGGCGACTGCAGCAGAGCCGGTGGAAGCACTGGAGCCGGGGTCGGCTGGACCGGCACTCCCGCCAAGGGTTCGTCAGCGTGTCAGCGCCTCCAAACCTACGCCTGAGACATCCACACTCACGAGGCTGCAATGGGCTCTGTCCATACGCGACAGACGTGGCTGCCAGGTAATTGTCGAGCAACAGCGCGTACGGGGCGTACCGTGAACTGTTCGGGTTCGTCCGGGATAATCCGGATCCCTGCCCGGCCGCCTACCGCGCCACTACGCTAACGGCCTACAACGCTCATCTATGAAGGCTCCGGAAAGGAGTCCCGTCTATGCGTGCGCAAGTACAAGCTCTTGCCGTCAGGGGGACAACGCGATTTCTGCTGCCCGCGCTGGTCGTGTTCGGCCTGGTCCTGTCCACGAGCACCGCCGCGTTCGCGGCCCGCGTAACCCGTTTCAGTGGGAACGAATGCGGCTATATCGCGATCAACTACACGTACCAGTCCCAGGGAAGCGGCCGCTACTGGATCGAAGTCGAGTACGGGGGCTTCGGTTGGCAAGGTCAGACGGCGACATGCGGCCCGTTGGGACTGCCGTACGGCATGGTTCTGCAGTGGACCGGTTCACATAACGCAGATGTGTTCGGCTGGCGAGCATTTCCGGATGGGTACATCGACGGCGACGGTGGGCCGATCAACCCCTTCAGCGGGGGCGGGTACGCCAATATCCGTTTCCGTGTCTGCAACTGGAACACGAACACCGGCTGGGTCGGGACCTGTGGCGCGAGCTGAGCCTCTGCGGCACCGAACACGGTCTGGAGCACTTACGGTCCGCACGGCACCGTAAGTGCTCCAGATCCGTTTGCGCGCCAGTCTTCCTCAGGATGCTGTTCAATTGTAGGTTCCGGGCGAGCTTATCAATTCCAGGGTTGGCCAGGCTAACTCCGGCATACGTTCACGGTCGGCGACGGCCTGCTCGTAGAGGGCGTAAAAGTTCTCGTGGTCGCCATGAGCGGGGAATAGGGAGCCGCCCACCGCGACGAATACCGAATTCGTTGACACATCGGCGATCGGCGTGCCGTTACCCGGACTCGGGATGCTCGCGAACCGGCTTGGGAAGCGGGCCGCGCCCATCCGGGCGTAGGCATCGCGCATCGCGCGGTGCCCGGCGCGATTCGGGTGGAACCAGCCCACGGTCTCACAACCACACGCGGTGTCTCGGTAGGTGTTCACCCCGTGCGTGTTGCCGTCGCGGGTGGCGCACACGTTCGCCTTTTGCCAGCGCGTTGTCGAAGGCGATGTATCGGATCTTCCGGCCCGCCTGCTTCTCCTCTTGGACGACCTTGGCCAACATAGCGTCGATCATGGCAGCGACCTGGTTGCCCCGGATTTCATCGCCTTTGACTCGCCGCGGTCAGCGTCAGCGGATCCGGATCGCGGTCGGCGGCACCGAGACGGTCTGCTGACCGCCGTTTCCCTCCACGTAGCCAGACGCGCTCCACAGGGCCGCCCCGCTGCGGAACCGCAGTCCGCTGGTGCTGGGCAGGTCGACGGTGAACAGTTGGGCCTGGCCGTCGCACACGGTTGGCGCCAGAAAACCGAAGCCGGTGACGGTGCCACCCGCGACCGTCTGCCTGATCGTAAAGTCGATCACTCCGCGGTCAGGCACTCCTTCGGCGAAAGGCCCGCAGGTGTAGCCGCCTACGAG
>JBIOYB010000074.1:0-28131 GCA_044869915.1 Allorhizocola sp. | reverse complement strand
AGTTATTGTTGGGCCCCAAGCGATTCACCGACCTGCGCACGGATCTGCCGGGCGTCAGCCCCAATGTGCTCTCGCAGCGGCTCGACGAGCTCGAGCGAGTCGCGGTCCTGCACCGCCGCCGGCTCTCCCGGCCCGCCGCCGCATGGGTTTATGAGCTCACCGAGTGGGGGGCGGAGCTCGAGCCCGTCATCCTCCAACTTGGACGGTGGGGCGCCCGCTCACCGTTTGCCAACCCGCAACTGCCGCTCAGCTTCGACTCCATGGCGCTGTCGATGCGCACCATGTTTGACCCGGCCGCCGCCAAAGGATTCAAGGCCACCTTGGAAATCCGGTTTGGCGAGCACCTCTATCACGCCGCCGTCAACGGATCCCGGTTTGACATCGGGCGAGGCCCCGCGGCTCGCCCCGATGCCGTCATCGACTCCGACCCCAACACGCTCGCCTCCGTCATCTACGACGGTGCCGACGTCGCCCTGCTGCACGTCCGCGGCGAACGCTCCTGCGTGGAGCGGTTTGTCACCCTCTTCAGACTGCCCGCGCCCTTCCGCGTGCTCCAGCAGGCCGCGTAGCCCGCTGTCGCGCCGGATCAGTCGGCCTCTTCCTTCTCCCACTCGGCGAGACAGTCCCGGAGATAACGCATGGCCAGCTCGTTGCCCTCAGCCTCGGCCTTGGCGAGCCAGCGCCGCAGCTCGGGACCGCGGTATGCGTTTTCCTGGCGGTCATAGGCCTTCATGTGCGCCGAGTGCGCGTCCATGTGCGCGATGTGCGCCTTTAGATGAGCCATGTGCTCCTCATGTGTGATCACCATCTTCACCCCCTCCCAGTCGCTCGTCGAGCTTGCCAAGGAGGTATCGGGTCTTCCCGAACTCCTCCCGCCGTATGACAAGCTCCGCCTCATATCGTGCGATGATGTCCCAGGTCCAGGCCAGACGTTCTCTGAGCGCGATCCGCTGGAACTCGTCGTTGACGCGTTCGTCTTCCACAGACGATCCTTTCCTTTCTCCCGGTCACGTCAACAAACCACTGCGGACAGCTTAATCGATTGAGTGGGGGGCGGCAAGCTGGGCGGCGCGGGCGAAAAGGTAGTGCTGTTCCGGCAAGCTGTTGGTGCGCTTGGCTGCGAGCTCATCTGAGACGCGCGCCACATTCGGCTCGCCCGCTATCTCGAGCAGGTGGCAGCGCACGGCCTCGAGTCTGTGGCGCTTGGCGATCCGCGGATCTAAGTCCAATGTGGACAGCAACTCGAGCCCGGCCCTCGGACCGTGCACCATCGCCACGCTCCAGGATCCGGGACAGCACCTCCATCGCGCGCAGGACCAGGCGCCGTGGCCCTGCGCGATGAGCGGCATGTACTTTACGCGCGGATCATAGGATCGCGGCAACCCCGATCGTCAGGCGCGCCGCTGGAACTGCTGGTTGGTAGCGCCGTTGCAGGCCCACTGCACGATGCGGGCGCTGTTGGCGGTCGAGGCGCCGCTGACGTCGAGGCACTTGCCGCTGTGCCGGGCCACGACGCGCACGTAGCCGCCGCCCACGTCCTGCAGCTGGAACTGCTGGTTGGGGCCGACGTGGCAGGTGTACTGGCCGACCTTCGCGCCGTCTGCCGTGGACGAGCTGGCGACGTCGAGGCACTTGCCGCTGTGCCGCGCGAGCAGCTGCACGTAGCCGCCGCCGAAGTCGACGACCGTGAAGCGCTGGTTGGTGCCTGTGCCGCACGTGTATTGGACGAGTTCCGCGCCGTCCGCGGTGGAGGCGTTGACGACGTCGGCGCATCTGCCGCTGTGGCGGGCGGCGAGGTTGTTGAGGGGCCCGTCCTGTCCGGTCACGGCGCCGGTCGCGGTGTCTATGGAGACTTGGGGGTACCAGTCCAAAGCCATGGTGTTGTTGGAGGGGAAGCGCACCGGCAGCCAGACGTAGCGTGACTCGTTGACCGGGCGGCTCACCGCGCCGGCCCAGCGGTCGCCCAGGTAGAGATACGACGTCGCCTGCGTGCCCTGGACCGGCACGACGAAGGCGGTCTGCGAGCCGTATGTCGTGGCGTTGCCGGCGTTCTGCCAGGCGCTCCACGTCCCGGTCAGACTTGTGGCCGTGGCATAGCGCTGCTGGTTGGGGCTCCACCCCGTGGCGCCGGATGTGAGCATGAAGTAGACGCCGTTGCGCTTGAACAGCGCCGGCGCTTCACGGTGGTCGCCGACCCATTGGCGCACAAGCGTGGCGACGTTGGTGAAGTCGGCCGTCAACCGGTACACGTGCAGGTCGAAGTTTTCCCGCGCCGCCGAGATCATGTATCCGGCCCCGTCGGTGTCGACGAACGCGGTGATGTCGCGGGACATGTGGCCCATCGGCCGGAAGCTGCCGAGATACGTGTAGTTTCCGTCCACAGTGGACGATACGGCCACGGCCGCGCGCGCCTCGCCGTAGTCGGATCCGTTCTCCTTGTGCATCCACATCACGTAGCGGTTGGTGGCCGCGTTGTAGATGACCTTCGGCCGCTCGATGTTGGCCACGTTGAGCTCCGCCGCGGAGCTCTGCGTGAGCACGTTGTTGCGAAACTCCCACGTGCGCAGGTCGGTCGAGCGATACGCCGACACATACCGGAAGGTCCCGTTGGAGTTGCGGTTTTCGCCGAACCAGTAGTAGTACTGGCCCACCTTGATGATGCCGCCGCCGTGCGCCTGCACGGCCGCGCCGCTCGTGTCGTTTGTCGTGGCACCGCTGACCACCGTCACGGGTGCGCCGACCGCCGGGGCGGCGCCCAAGCCACTCAAGACCGCCACGATCGCCCCAGCGACCGAGATCGTCAACTTCCTGCGCATCGCAAAAATCCCATCACGAGTCGGGAGACCTCATCCCAGCCCGGAAGGGATATCGACCATGCTCGACCCGAACGGAGACCTCTGTCAAGTGAGCCGGGAAAAGCGGCGGCAGCGGCCGGCCCTCGCGCATGGCGGCCAGCGCCGGCGCCACCCACGGCAGGTCGGTCAGCCCGGATCGAGCAGCACCTCGGCCGGCATCGCACGACTATCCCACGCTGCGTGGAACCGCGCGCACCCGCACAGGCGTGTCTATCAGGGACCATCAATAGACGAATGGAGTACCGGATGACAGCCCCAAGGCTGCTCAAGGCCCTGCTGTGCGTGGCCGTCGCGGGGACCTTAGTCCTGCCGCCGCCGGCGGCGGCGTCCTTAGCGGCGGCGGCACCCGCGCAGGTGCCAATTTCGGCCAACGCGGACGTGCGCACCGTCACGCTCATCACCGGTGATCGGGTGACCGTCCTGGTCGGGGACGGCCTGCCCGAGATCGTGCGGATCGACGGCCGCAAGGGCGTCACGTTCACCGCGCACCGGACCGCCAAACAGCTGCTCGTGCTGCCGAGCGACGCCGTCGCGCCGCTGGCCGCCAACCGGCTGGACCGCAGGCTGTTCGACGTGGCCGCGCTGATCGAGTTCGGCTACGACGACGCCAAGCGCAAGGAACTCCCGCTGATCGCGCCCGGCGGCCGGGCCATGCGGGCGCCCAAGCAATCGCTGGCCGCCCAGTGGCGTGAGCTCGCCAAGGAGGGCAAGATCTGGCTGGACGGCCTGCGCAAGCCCACCCTCAAGGAGAGTGTGCCGCAGATCGGCGCGCCCGCGGCCTGGGGTGCGGGCTTCGACGGCACCGGCGTCACGGTCGGCGTCGTCGACACCGGCGTGGACGCCAACCATCCCGACCTTGCCGGCAAGGTCGTTGCGGCGCAAGACTTCGTGGGCGACGGGCACGACCGCGATCTGGTGGGCCACGGCACGCACGTCGCGGCGACGATCGTGAGCACGGGCGAATACCGGGGCGTGGCGCCGGGCGCGAAGGTGGTGTCCGCCAAGGTGTGCATGACCTTCGGCTGCCCGGAGTCGGCGATCCTGGCCGGCATGCAGTGGGCGGTCGACCAGGGAGCCAAGGTCATCAACATGAGCCTCGGCGGCGGCGACTCGCCCGACATCGACCCGCTCGAGGCGGCCGTCAACGACCTCACGGCCCGGCACGGCGTGCTGTTTGTGATCTCGGCCGGCAACGCGGGCGGCGATGAGACGGTCGGCTCGCCCGGCAGCGCGGACGCCGCGCTCACCGTGGGCGCGGTGACGAAATCCGATGAGCTGGCAGGCTTTTCCAGCCGGGGACCGCGGATCGGCGACGGCGCGATCAAGCCGGACGTGACCGCGCCGGGCGTGGATATCGTCGCGGCGCGCAGCGCCGACGGCGTGATCGGTGAGCCGGGCCAGTCGCACACCACGCTGTCGGGCACGTCCATGGCCGCGCCGCATGTGGCCGGTGCGGCGGCGATCCTCGCGCAGCAGAACCCGTCGTGGAGCCCGGCCGACATCAAGGCGGCGCTCATGGGTTCGACCGTGATCGGCCCGAACATCACGGTGTTCGGCCAGGGCGCGGGCCGCGTGGACGTGTCCCGGGCGATACGCCAGAGCGTCACCGCCGACCCGCCGAGCCTGAGCCTGGGCGTCCAGGCGTGGCCGCACACCGACGACGAGCCGATCGTGCGCACGGTGACCTACCGCAACCGGGGCACGGCCGACGTCACGCTGAGCCTGAGCCTGGCGGGAGGCGCGCCGGCCGGCCTGTTCACGCTGTCCGCCAACACCGTCACGGTCCCGGCGGGCGGCACGGCCTCCGTCACGGTCACCACGGACACGCGCATCGCGATCCCCGACGCCGTCTACAGTGGACACCTCGTTGCCGAGGGGGCCACCGGCGGTGGAAGCATCGCGGTCAACACACCGTTCGCGGTGGACAAGGAGGTCGAGAAGTACGGCATCGACTTCCGGGTCACCGGCCGCGACGGCCAGGCCGCGCCGGACGCGTCGCTCTTCCTGCTCAACCCGGAAACCGACGTCTTCCTTCAGTTCTACGGCCCTTCTCAGACGGTACGCGTGCCGAAGGGCACCTACGTCGGCGTGTTCAATGTGTACGAGGCCGCCGGGACCACCGTGCTGTTCCAGGCCGAGGTCGTGGTCGACAGCGATCGGCAGGTCGACGTCGACGCCCGCCGCGGGCGCCCGGTGTCGGTCACGCTGCCGTTCGCGGACGCCGAGCAGAACTTCCTCGTGGCGAGCACGATCGTGCGGTTCGCCTCGGGCGGCGCCATCGGCTTCCTCGCGTGGGACGAGCCGGGGATGCCGCTGCATGCCGGGTCTGTCAGCCCGCGCCGTCACCCGGCGGTCGAAGGGCTCATCGTGGGCCAATACGTGCCCACGGGCGGCGACCCGGAGAACCCGGCGTACTTCACGCAGCTGGCCTGGCTCGAGCCCGGCCGGATGTTCGACGGGCTCACCAAGCGACTGTCCATGCGAGACTTCGCGACGATCCGGGCCGAGCACGCGACGTCCAACGGCAAGTCGGCGGTGCTGCGCTTCGGCCCGACGTGGCGGGATCTGCCGATCACGGAGAGCCCGATCAACCCGGGCGCGTTCTACTCGATCCCCACGACGCACACGGAATACGTCAACACCGACGGCGGGGTTCGCTGGGCGCGCACGCTTTACGAGCTCGACGGCGACGGCAACGCGCTCGCGGCCCTGGTCGGCCCGCCGACGGACTTCCACGCGGGCAGGCACTACACCGAGCGGCGCAACCAGGCCGTGTATGGGCCGGGCTTCGCCGGCTTCGCGCCTTATGAGCTCACCCGGCGCGGCGACACGATGACCCTCGTGCCGACGCTGCGCAACGACCAGCTGAACTGGGCTGGGCTGTCGATCGAAAAGTTCCGGCTCACGCTGGACCGCAACGGCGAACGGCTCGTGGACTCGACGGATCAGGCGGTGCGGGTCGACGTACCAAATGGCAATGGGGTTTATCGGCTCGCGGCGGAACAGGGTGGCGTCGGTTGCGTGTGGACGTTCCGCTCCCGCACCGCTGCGGACCGGGAGACGCCGCTGCCGCTGTCGGCCGTCAGGTTCCTGCCCACGCTGGATCTGGACAACACCGCGCCGGCGGGCCGGGCGTTCACCGTGCCGTTCGAGGTGCAGCGGCAGCCCGGGTCGCAGGCGGGCCGCGTGCGCACGCTGACCATCGAGGTGTCCTATGACGACGGTCAGACGTGGAGCACGGCGCGCATCACCCGGCACGGCCAGCAGGGCACGGCCTACCTGGTGCACCCCGCCGGGCCCGGGTCGGTGTCGTTGCGCGCCACCTCCGTTGACACGGAAAGCAACACTGTCCAACAGACCGTGATCCGGGCCTATCGGATCGCCTAGCGGAAAGCGGCACCCGGCGATCGCATGAATGAGGATGAGTTTGTCGCGTATTACGCCTCGCGTGGGGAACGCCTGCGCAGGACCGCGTTCCTGCTGTGCGGCGACTGGCATCTCGCGGAGGACCTGACCCAGGTCACCTTCGTGAAGCTCTACCAGCGCTGGCACAGGATCGAACGGCGCGAAGTCATGGATCAGTATGCCCGCCGGGTGCTGCTGCGCACGTTCCTCGACGAGCGCCGCCTGCCGCGGCGCCGCGAGATCGCGACCGAGCCGGACAGCTCCACATTGGACAGCCGGGTGCACCACGACCCGGAGCCGGACGACCGCCTGGTGCTGCGCGCGGCACTGCTGCGACTTTCGCCGCAGCACCGGGCGGTGCTCGTGCTCCGCTTCTGGGAGGATCTTTCGGTCGAGCAGGTGGCCGAGACATTGTCCTGCTCGCCCGGCACGGTCAAGAGCCAGACCTCGCGCGGCCTGGCACGGCTGCGCCAGGTCATGGACGAGACAAGGCTCGCGAAGGGGGTGCGCCGATGAACGAGTTCAGGGAGCTGTGCGAGCGGCTGCTGGAGATCCCGGCCCCGGCGCTGCCGACGAGCGCGCAGATACTTACCGAGGCGCGGCGTTCGACCCGGCGCCGCAACCACCTGCGGCTGCTGTATTGCGCGCTGGCCCTGTTCGCCGCGGCGCCGCTGCTCAGCCAGGCCGCGGTGCCCGCGCCACCGTCCCCGCAGAAGGTGGAATGGGCGCAGATGCCCGAGCCCGGGGTTGTCGCGTCGCATACGCAGCAGGCAGCCGACGCGGTAATCAAGGCGCTGCCCAAGCCCGAACTGTCGCCCAGCTTCTACATGATCACGGAGGATGGGCGGGTCATGGCGTTGCGAGTGATGTTCTATACCGAGCACGACGAGGGGATCCTCTCGGTGTTCATCCAGTTCGCGGAGAGTCCACTTGAGACGGATGACCTGTGCGCGGTCGACATCGGCGCACCCATCTGGGGCGCACAGCTGGATCTGTGCTACGAGATCACGGTGAATGAGCAGCGCATCCGCGTCGCGGTCGGCCCAAAAACCATTGTGGCGACGCGATTCTTGCACGATGGGTCGGTCACCGTGGTGGCGCGTCACGAGCTGTCCAGGCCAATCCTGACCCCCCACCAGGTGGCGCAGATCGCGGCCGATCCGGACATCCTCCCGCAGCCCGGGACCTCAGTGGGCCCAGCGGCCGGGCCGCGATGAACGACGCGGGCCGCATGCGGGCGCCGTCGGCTCGTGATGACGCGCATGACTTCGTGGAACCACTCGGGATGGGTGCTAGAGATCGCTGACTATATGGTGATCGCGGCGGCGAGCAGGGTGCCGAAGGCGGCAGCCGAAAGCAGTTTGCGCAACGCCAGAGCCAGTGACAGGCCGATCAGGACACACAGATGAAGCAGGCTGGTGCCGATGGTGGTGGTTGTGTCCCGCCACCCGCGTTTTACGGTAGGACCTGATTTCACGGTTGGCGGGACTACGATCTTGCTACTCGCGGGGAAGAGCCCGTCAGCGCAGCGCGCGCGAGAGACGGATCGTGATGAACTCGTTGTTGTCGGGCCGGCCCGGCGTGCGGCCGGCGGAGAACGGGAAGTTGTTGTCGTTCAACACTCCCAGCGTGCGGTCGTCCAGGATCACGACGCCCTCGATGGTCTGGAAAGGGAACCGGAACGTGTCGGCCGGCCCGAACACATGCTTCGGGTCGGCGATGTCGAGCAGGTCGGCGACGAGGGTCTTGTCCGCGTTGCCATCCCGGTCGCGGTCGCGCAGGTCGATCCGGTAGATCCGCTTGAACACGGCCGCGTCGCCCTGCAGGCCGTCCCGCTCGATCACCAAGAATCGGTGCTGGTCGATGGGGATGAAGTCGCAGACCGCATTGCCCGGGCTTTCCGATTGATATTTCCATCTGGTACCCGTGTAAGCCTGCCCGCGCCGGTCAAACTCATAGATACGCAGCGACCCCGCCGGATCACCGGTCACGGTGCCCTCCAGGAAGGGGTAAAGGAACCGGCCGTCCGCTGACTCGGCCACGCCCTCGAATCCCTTGCTGCCGGCGAGGTTCGCCGGCACGCCCAGCATCGCGGCCCGCTCGGGCGCGTAGACGTCGGGCAGCGGGATCGGCGCCGCCGCGAGCCGGCCGGCCCGGTCGAAGCGCAGCAGATATGGGCCGAACTCATCGCCGAGCCAATATCCGCCGTCGCCGCCGGTCTTGACGATCGACTCGACGTCGAAGTCGGCGCCGGTGAGCACGCGATCGGGCCGGGTCAGCGGCCAAGGCACGAGCCCGCGCGGGTCGGTCAGGTTGAGCCCGCCCACGACGTCGACGGTCTTGGTGCCGAAGTCGGGGATCACGCGATTGATCCGCAGCAGGAAGTCGGCGCTGTTGGCCTTGCTGCCGTAGCCGTTGTCCGACAACACGTCGAAGCTGTCGTCCGAGTTGCGTGAGATGCCGCTGAACCCCTGCAGGGGCTGATCCTCGAACGGTGGCGTGATCCCGTTGATCGGGGCCGTGCCGAGCAGTGAGCCCGACGGGTCGGTCGCGGGCACGAACGTGATCGCGGGCAGGCTGGCGAACCCGGTCAGCGTGGCCCGGCCAAAGGCCGGGTCGGATGCGGCCGCGCCGGTCGCGGGCAGCACGACCAGCAGCAGCGCAGTGGGGATGATAAATCTCTTCACACAGGAGAACCTACGTCCGCCGGTTTGGCTTGTCTCGAACGCCAGGGGTTGGTCGTCGAAAGATACGACCCGATCAGGATCAGGGCGAAGCCGAGCAGGGTCGTGCTCGTCAGGGGCTCGTTGAGCACGATCACGCCGAGCGCGACCGCCACGGCCGGGTTCACGTAGCTGACCAGCGCGGCCCGGCCGGCGCCGATGTCGGCGATCAGGCGGTAGAACAGCAGCAGGGCGGCGGCTGTGCTGAGTACCCCCAAAATGACGACCGAGGAGATGGCCTTGAAGCTGGGCATCACGGCAGGCGCGGTGGCGATCGCGAACGGGAGGAGGAAGATCGTCGCGAGCGTGACGGTCGCGGCGGTCAGGCCCATCGAGGGGACGTCGGCGAGCTTGCGCCGCACGATCAGGGTCGAGATCGCGTAGCCGAGCGTGGCCAGGAGCACGTATCCGGCTCCCAGCAGTCCAAAGTGTGCGCCGCCGAGGTCGAAGCCGACCACGGCCGCGACGCCGGTCAGACCGATGCCGAGGCTCACCAGCCGCCCCCGTGTGATGCGCTCGCTGGCGTCGAAGCGCAGCGCCAGCGCGGCGATCATCAGCGGCTGGGTGGCGATCAGCAGGGCGGTCAGGCCCGAGCTGATGTAGACCTCGCCATACGTGATGAGCAGGAACGGCCCCGTGATGTGGGTGAGCGAGAGCACCACGATCGGGCCGACGCGCCCGCGCAACGCGCGCAAAGCACCACTGCGGATGGCCAGCGGCAGCAGGATGGCCGCCGCGATGAGGGTGCGCCCGACGACGATGACGGGTGGGGACAGCTCGAAAACGGCAATCTTGATGAACAGGTATGGGAAGCCCCACAGCACGGATACCGCGGCGAACATCAGCCAGGCGCGACGACTCATGGTGCCAACTCTGCCCTGTTACGGTCTTAAGCAGAAGTGGGTGCCACCTTATCCGGTTGTTAGGAGCGCTAATGATCGACATGCAGCGGCTGCGCGTGCTGAGCGAGGTCGCCCGGCACGGCAGCTTTTCCAAGGCCGCACAGGCCCTGCTGTTCACGCCGTCGGCGGTCTCGCAGCAGATCGCCGCGCTGGAGCGCACGCTCGGGACGCCGGTCGTCGACCGCAGCACGCGTGGTGTGGTGCTCACCGAGTCGGGCCGGCTGCTGGTCGAGGCCGCCGAGGCCATCTCGGCCGAGCTGCTGCACACGCGGGCTCAGATCGAGCGGCTCAACCGGGGCCACACCGGCCGCCTGACCATCGCCACGTTCACCAGCGGCGGGCAGCATCTGCTGCCGGCCGCGCTGACCCGCTTCACCGCGCGGCACCCGGAGGTCGAGCTGACCGTGCTCGAGCATGAGCCCGACGAGAGCGTGCAGCTGGTGCGGCAGGGGCGGGCCGACCTCGCGCTCGCCTATCACTTTGCCGGACCTTCCCCGGAGCGGCCCGGCATGACGTGGACCCACCTGATGGACGATCCAATGTGGATAGTCCTGCCGCCGGGGCACCGGCTGTCCAAGCGCAAGCGGTTGCGCCTGGCCGACCTGGCACACGAGCGGTGGGTGGGCGGCTGCGTGAAGACGGCCGACATCCTTCATCGATACGCGGCGCTCGCCGGCTTCGAGCTCAAGATGGCCTGCAGTGGCACGGATTACGCCTTCGCGCAGTCGCTGGTCGAGGCGGGGCTGGGCGTGTCATTGGTGCCCTCGGTCGCGCTGAAGAAGTCGGCAAACGCGGTTGCCCTGGAGCAACCGCGCCCCGACCGCTACATCGGCGCGGTGACCATGCGCCGGCGCCACCCCCAGCCGCACGTGGAGGCGTTGCTGGAGACGCTACTTGGCCTGTGCCGCGAACATCCAGTGGTGCTTCTGTAGGTCGTGCGAGACCGCGATCAGCAGGTCCTGCGAGACCGGGTCGGCGTCCTCGGTCTCCTTGATGCCCTCGCGCAGCCGGCCCACGATCTCGGCGAGCAGCTCGACCATGCGCGTGATGACCTCACGGTCCGGCACCGGCCCCTCACCAAACGGAGCCCTCGCGTCACGGGCGACGGTCGCGGCGCGGCCGTCCGGGTTGACCCCGATCGCCACGGCCCGCTCGGCGATCGTGTCCGCGTGCTCACGCGCCGTGGCCACGACCTCGTCGAGGTGAAGGTGGATTGAATCATCGGAAATGAACCGGAGCTTCGCGCTCACCGCCGCCCCTTCTAAGGCGGTGCAAGGCCGTGGGGAAGGTCGGTCCGGTCAGGTTCCAATGGGCCTGCTTGCTTTGCAGGCCAAGGCCGATCAGATCGACGAGCGTGCGCTGCAGCGCCACGCCGGTTACCTTTTGTTCCTCAGGTGTCATGTCTTTACCTATACCCAGGTTCGCGGTGTTCTGTAACAACAATGAGTGGAGAGGTCCGCGCCCCTGCGGTAGGGTGACTCCCCGTGATGCGGCTTCGGGTGGCCATTCGACATGGGATAGGCGTGCTGGCCGTGCTTGCGCTCGTCTTCGGGTCGGCGGCCCCCGGCATGGCGCAGCCCGCGCCGACCAGCCCGCCCAACGAGGGTGGCACACCGACCCTGCAGACCTTGCGCGACAACCTCGCGGCGGCCTCGGCCGCCTACATCGAGGAGGAGGCCAAGCTCGACGCCTCCAAGAAGCGGCAGGCCGAGCTCGAGGGCAAGCTGCGCCGGGCTGAGGAGGACATGGCGAGGGTCAAGGCCGGCGTGGCGCATTACGCCGGCGAGGCATACAAGAGCGGGCGGCTCGGCGCCATCACCATGATGCTCAACTCGACCAGCCCCGACGCGTTCATCCAGCGTGCCGCCGCGCTCGACCGGATGACCCAGCGCGACCAGGGCAGTCTCACCACTCTGCTGGACGCCAAGCGCCGCGCGGCCGACGCCAAGGCGGGCATCGACACCGAGGTGCAGGCGCAGCAGGCCGCCGTCGACGAGATGAACAAGCGCAAGACCGCGGCCGAGCGGGCGCTCGCCGCGGTCAGCGGCGGCAACAGCGCGGGCACCAGCACCCGGGTCAACAACCTTCTCCCCGCCGCGCCCGACGCCAACCCGGCACCACGCAACGCCGATGGCAGCTGGCCCAGCCAGAGCTGTTCGGAGGACGACCCGACCACGCCGTCCGGCTGCATCACGCCGCGCAACCTGCACGCGCTCAACGAGGGCTGGCGGGTCGGCTATGACTGGCACGTTTCGTGTCACCGGTCGGGCGGCGACGGCGAGCATCCGAAGGGGCGGGCGTGCGATTGGGCCGCGTTCAAGGACGGCTTCGTCAACAGTTCTGCGGGCGGGGCCAACCGGACCCACGGCGACAAGGTGGCGGCCTTCTTCATCAAAAACGCGAAGGCGCTCGGCGTGATGTATGTGGTGTGGTATTGCCAGATCTGGCAGGTGGGCATCGGCTGGCGCCGCTACAACTCGACCGGGTCCAACTGCGGCGACGCCCCCGCCGGTGATCACACCAACCACGTGCACGTGAGTATCTATTAACCCGCGCCGCGCGAAAGACGTCAGGTGACGGGAGCGTGTCGCCCAGTTTGTGCTTTTCACCGCTGCGCGATGAAAACGGCTCCGTTGACCGGCCCGTGTAAAGCACGGCTTCGTTTAGCCGCCGGTGTAAGCACGGCTGCGTTTAGGCGCCGGTGTAAGCACGGCTGCGTTTAGGCGCCCGTGTAAAACTCGGTGGTCGCGCGGACGGCGGCCTCGATCTGTTCGGGCGGCGCGCCCGCGGCGGCGAAGGCCGTGCCCCATAGCTCGCTGCTCGCGGCCATGAAGCGCTTGGCCTCCGGCGACTCCTGCCAGGCCGCGCGCTCCTCGAGCGAGGCGAAGCCGTCGCTCAGGTGCTGTGCGAGGCCGAGCAGTGTGCCGTCCCAGCCGACGCCAACCGCGCCCGGCCCGAACTGTCCCCACATCTCGTCCGGCACGGTGGCCGTGTGCTCGAGCTCGAACCGGGTGCCGCCATCGTCGTCCTTGGACAGTCGCACCTCGACCTCGCTGAAGTCGCCCTCCTTGGGCTCGCCGAAGAACCAGCTCACGCGCAGCAGCCGGGGCGGCTCGCAGCGCAGGATCTCGCCGCCCGCGTTGCCCTCGGTCTGGTAGCGCCCGCCCACCCGGAACTCGCCCGTCACGGGCAGGAACCAGCGGGCGATGCGCTCGGGGTCGGTGATGGCATCCCACACGTCCTCGACATCGGCGCCGTATGAGCGCCGCATCGCGATTGTCTTCAGGTCGTCCTTGATGCTCACCTCGCGCTGAACCGCGCCGAGCTTGTTGATGAAGTCTTCCATGGGCGCGAGTATTTCAGGTATCACTTATATAAGTCAAACCTAACAGATAGGCCCCTAGGAGGGAAATAGATGGGCTTGCTCGGGTCCGGTAGGGTCGTGGTGTGAACGAAGGCGGCGACGGACGCCCGCCCAAGCGCGATTACTTCGTCGCCGCGATGGCCATGCTGGCCATGGCGGGAGGCCAGCTGTCCACCGGCTCGCCCGAGACGCCGTGGCAGTGGGGTTTCCTGATCCTCAGCACGCTCGCGGTCGGCTTGGCCGCCGTCTCCGATAGCTCGAAGAAGCTCTGGAAGTGGATGCGGGCAAAGACCAAGGACTATCTGCCCAAGGTGGTCCCGGTGCTCGTGGCGCTGGTGCTCCTGGGGATCACCGGCCGGCTGATCGCGGTGATCGGCCCGCCGCTGGTCGGCGCGGCACGGGTGCAGCTGTTCGGCTGCGATCAACCGGTCCTGCTGCGGTTGCTGACCGCGCCCGAGACACTACCGATCGCGCGGGAGCTCACCACGGCGTTCGAGGCGCAGACCGCGCCCGCCAATTTTCAATGCCCTACAACCACTTTTTTTGTGTACGAGGCTGATCCGGCCGAGACCCGCGAAGCCATCGCCCGCGGCTGGGGCACGGAGCAGCTGGGCGACCTCGGCCCGCGCCCCGATCTGTGGCTTCCCGGCTCCACCGATTTCGAGCCGCTCGCTGCCGGTGATCGGCTGTCGGAGGTCGAGTCCGTGCCGGTCGCGTCGTCACCCATCGTGCTCGCCGTGCCCGAGGAGCTGATCGGCGCCGACCCGCGGGATTTCACGTGGGCACAAGCCTTGCAGAAGTGGCCCGTCGCCCGGCCCGAGCCGTCGGGATCGCTGGTGGGCAGGCTCGCGACGCTGGCCGTGTACGAGAGCATGAGCATAGGCGATGCCGGGCGCGCGCACGACGTCGAGCGCTCGTTCGAGCTGGCCCTGGACGCCGGGGACTATCCGCTGGACGGTCTGCTGTGCCGCCACACCCGGCCCCAGCCGCCACGCGGCGCGGTCATCGTCGCGGAGCAGGATTATGAGCGGTTCAATCGCGGGCTGCCGCTCGGCGGGCACTGCACCGGGGCACGTTCACCCGGGGCGCGGATGGTCGCGGTCAGGCCGGCGCCGGTGCGGACGATCGTCCACCCTGCCGTCCGTCTGCAGTGGACCGACGCGAGCGAGGATCAAAACCGTCACGCGCGGGCGTTCATGCAGTGGCTCGGCGGTGCCCAGGGGCGGGCGGCGCTGCGCGACGCCGGGCTGCGCCCGGGTGGGGCGACCGAGCCCCGGCCGGACGCCGACGACAAGCGGCTGCTCGGGCTGCACGAGCAGGCGACCCGGCCGGGCCGGATCCTGCTGGCGCTCGACACGTCCGGCTCGATGAAAGAGTACATCAACGGCGGCGGCGCGACCCGGTTTTCCGTTGCGGCGCAGGGAGTTTCGCGGATAGCGGACCTGATGGGCCGGCAGGACGAGCTCGGGCTGTGGGTCTTCCCCGGCGTGGGCCGGCAACGCGAGCTGCTGCCGCTCGGCCCGCCCGGACGGCCGGGACTCGATGGATCGGCGTTGCAGGGCATCGCGCTCGATGGCCAAACCCCGCTCTACCGCACGATCGCCGACGGCGTGCGCGCGGTGCCGCCCGGCGGCGACGCGGTCAGGGCGCTCGTGGTGCTGACCGACGGCGTGGACACCGATGGCCCGGCAGCCGCGTCGCAGATGAAAGGCGCGGCGGAGAAGTCGGGGGTGCGGGTGTTCGTCATCGCTGTCGGCGAGGCCAGCTGCGCCTCCGAGGCGCTGGCGCAGGTGACCCAGAGCACGGGCGGCGCCTGCGAGGAAACAGACTTCGGTGGGCTCGACGCGGCGCTGTCGCGGGTGTTCACGCAGCTCTGGAAGGGAGCGTGACGGTGCTGGTGCTGGACTTGGTGAAGCGGCACAGTGGCTGGGCCGGGCTCGGCGCGGGTGTCGTGATAGGAGTGTTGGGCACGCTGCTGGTGACGGCGATCCTGCAGCGCGTGCCGGCCGGTCTGGAGCCCGGGACGCTGACCATCCTCAGTGGGATAGACGACGGCGAGGGCGGGCAGCGGCAGAGGCTGGTCGACCAGTGGAACGCGATGCCCGGCCGGCCCAGGGCCGAGATCGTCGAGGTTTCCGGCACCGGCGACGCGCACCACGCCCAAATGGTGGCGAGCGCCCAGTCCGGCGATAGTGGCATCGACGTGTACAACTTGGATGTCACGTGGATCGCCGAGTTCGCCTCCGCGGGTCACCTCCGGCCCATCCCGGTCGAAAGGGTGGACACATCGGGCTTCCTGACCAAGCCGCTGGAGGCGTGCCAGTTCGAGGGGAAGCTGTGGGCGCTGCCGTTCAACACCGACGCCGGTCTGCTCTTCTACCGCAGCGACCTGGTCCCCGACCCACCCAATAGCTGGCAGGCGATGGACGGGGCGATCGACAAGGTGCTGGCGGGGCCCAACCGGCCACCGGAGCTGATGGCGGGCTATACCACGCAGCTGCTCAACTACGAGGGCCTGACGGTCAACGCCTTCGAAGTCATCTGGGCAGCCAACGGCGACGTCGTGACGCCCGGCGGAGACGTCGTGGTCGACTCGGCCGAGGCGCGGGAGGGCCTGCGCCGCCTGTCCGCCGGGCTTACCGACGGCAGCGACCAGATACTGCCCGATTCGGTGCGCTTCGACGAGAGCGGCAGCCGGGAGGCGTTCAACGACGGCAAGGTGATTTTCATGCGCAACTGGCCGGTGGCCTATCGCCATCTGGGGGGCAAGCGGGACAGGGTCGGGACCACCGTGTTGCCGCGGGGCAGTGTCCTAGGTGGACAAAACCTCGCCGTGAGCGCACGCAGCGACCAGCCACGGGCGGCGCTTGAGCTCATCAAGTTTCTGACCAGCGAGCGCAGCCAGCAGCTCCTGTTCGAGCGCGGCGGTTTCGCGGCGACCCGTGAGCTGGTGTATAGGGATCCCGCGGTGCAGGCGAAGTATCCATATGCGCAAACCTTGCTCACCGCGGTGCAGCAGGCGCGGCTTCGGCCGGTGACCCCGCATTACGCGCAGTTCAGCGCGAAATTCCGGGAGGGGGTGCACCATGCCCTCGACAACGGCGGCACGCTGCCGCCGGGGTTTGCCGAGAGTCTCAGCGCGGCGCTGAAGGGGCGTGTGTGACCGCCACGGGGCAGTGCGACTGGTGCAGCACGGCCTGACTCACCGAGCCCAGGAGCAGGCCGGCGACCGGGCCGCGCCCGTGCGAGCCGACCACGAGCAGGGCAGCGGTCGTGGACGCCTCGACGAGCACCTGCGCAGCCAGGCCCTGCACGGTGCGCTCCCGCAGGTCGACGTCGGGATGCTGGGCGCGCACGCCCGCGAGGCTCTCGCTCAGGATGGCCTCGTTTTCGGCCTGCAGTGCGTCGAGGTCGATGGCCAGCGGCACGAGCGAGTCCTGGCCGGTGGCGATCGGCTGTAGCCAGGTGTGCAGGGCGAGCACGCGCATGCCGGTCAGCTGTGCCTCGTGCATCGCGAAGTCAACGGCGGCGAGGGACAGCGGCGAGCCGTCCACGCCCACGACGATCGTGTCCGACACCGGGTGCGGCGGCTTGGTGATCACGACGACCGGGCACTTGGCGTGCATGGCGGTGTCGAGGCTGGGGGAGTGGAAGATGGCGTCGTGCAGCCGGCCGTGCCCCTCGCTGGTCACGACGATCAGCTGGGCATTTTCGCTGAGCAGGGCGTCCAGGTGAACTATTCTCAGGGGAGAGTCGCGCAACTCGGCGGCGCGTTCGGCCCATTCCCACGCGGCCGGGCCGGCATCGCTCCCGAGCAAGATCGGCAAGCCTCGCATGGCGGTTGATACCCCGTCTTTGTCCTGGTGAAACGGCCTTTACCAGAAATTTATCTTCGTCACTTTAGATAAGACGCATGGAACGTCGTCACTTTCTTCGGGCCGCTGTCGTCGGAGCGGGCGGCACCGTCGCCCTGGGCTTCACCCTCTCGCGTGAGGCGATGGCCTACCCCGCCCTGCCCGGACCGAGCCCCTACGGCCCGCCACAGGCGGCCAACTCCCACGGCATCATGCTTCCCCAGGGCTTCACGAGCCGCATCATCGCCCGCTCCGGCCAGGCCGTGACGGGCACCTCCTACGTCTGGCACGGCGCACCCGACGGCGGGGCGTGCTTCGCCGCCGGCACCGGCTGGATCTACGTGTCCAACGCGGAGCTCGACGGCGGTGCGGGCGGCGTCAGCGCGGTCAGGTTCACCAGCACCGGGCAGGTCACCGGCGCCTACCGGATCCTGTCGGGCACCAACCGCAACTGCGCGGGCGGCGCGACCCCTTGGGGCACATGGGTTTCCTGCGAGGAGGTCGATCGGGGATTCGTCTACGAGACATATCCGGGCGGCGGCACCCCGGCCGTGCAGCGACCGGCGATGGGGCGCTTTTCCCACGAGGCCGCGGCCGCCGACCCCGATCGCAGGGTCATCTACCTGACCGAGGACGAGACCGACGGATGCTTCTACCGCTTCGTGCCGACGACCTGGGGCAATCTCGCGTCCGGGACCCTGCAGGTGCTCCGCGAGTCCGGTGGCGTGCTGTCCTGGGCCAACATCCCCGACCCCGACGGCAGCCCGACCCGCACCCGCAACCAGGTGTCGGGCGCGCGGCGGTTCAACGGCGGCGAGGGCGCCTATTATCGGGCCGGCACATGCTTTTTCACCACCAAGGGCGACAACCGGGTGTGGGCATTCAACGCCGTCAACAACACCCTGGCGATCGCCTACGATGACAACGTCTCCGGCGCCCCACTGTCCGGAGTGGACAACATCACCGGTTCGGCGGGCGGCGACCTCTATGTGGCCGAGGACGGCGGCAACATGGAAATCTGCGTCATCACCCGCAACGACGTGGTCGCGCCGTTCCTGCGTGTCACCGGGCAGGGCTCGTCGGAGCTCGCGGGCGTGGCGTTCAACCCGGCGGGCAACCGGCTCTACTTCTCGTCGCAGCGCGGCACCAGCGGCTCGAGCAGCGGCGGCATCACCTACGAAATCACCGGCCCGTTCCGCGGCTAGCTTGTGGGCCGGGTGTGTGACCTCCAGCGCGGAGCGTGCCGGCGCAGAGCATAATTCGCAGAGTGCGGTGGAGGATTTCATGTCCCGAGCTGATCGGGCGCGAGCGGGAGCTCGAGTGGCTCACGACAGCCCTGTCGCGCGCCAAAGACGGTGTGCCCGCAACGGTTTTCGTCGCTGGTGAGGCGGGGATCGGCAAGACCCGGCTGATCGGCGACTTCGCCGTGGCGGCCGGCCGGCGGGCCACCCGGGTGTTGACGGGGCACTGCCAACCCTTCGGCGGTGAACTGATGCCCTACGGGCCGGTCGTCGAGATCCTCCGCGCCGCGGTCTGCGACCTCGGCGCCGAGCACGTGGCCCAGCTGGCCGGGCGGGCGTTGCCCATCGTCGCCGCGCTGCTGCCCGAGCTCGACGCCGGGAGTCACGGCTCGTGGCCGATCCTCGGTCACCACGTCCAGCCGCAGCAGCTGGCCTCGGAGCTGTTGCGGATGCTCTGCCGGCTCGCCGACCAGCCGACGCTGATCGTCATCGAGGATGCGCATTGGGCCGATTCCTCGACCCTGGAGTTGCTGAGCCTGCTGGCGTGTGGGGTCAAGGGCTGCCGGCTCCTCGCCGTGTGCACCTATCGCCACGATGAGCTGTCGGCCGGCCATCCGCTGCGGCCGATCCTGGCCCAAGCCCATCGCGCGGGCGTGGGGCGCATCTCGCTGGGCCGGCTCGACCTGCCCCAGACCATCGCCCTGGCGACCGGAATCCTGCGAGAGGAGCCGGCTTCGGACTGGTCGCGCCGTCTGCACGAGCGATCGGGCGGCATACCCTTCCTCGTGGAGGAGCTCCTCGCGGCGGGGCCGGACAGGGACGCGCTGCCAGACGATCTGCGCGACGTCCTGCTGCTCCGGTTTCGCCAATTGCCACCGGCGGCGAGGCAAACGGTCCGCGCGGTCGCGATCGCGGGCCGCAGCGTCGAGCACGCCCTGCTCGCCGACGTGTCGCGGGTTTCGGCGTCGGAGCTCATCGATGCGCTTGAGGTCGCGGTGCAGGAGCGCATCCTCCTGCCGGACGGCGATGGCTACGCCTTCCGGCACGCGCTTGTCGCCGAGGCCGTCGTCGCCGACATGCTGCCGGGCGAACGGATCCGCCTGCACCGCGCGTTCGGCGAGGCACTCGACGCCCGCCTGACGCTCGCCGCCCCGCCGAAGCCTGCCCGGGTGGCGGCTCTCGCGCGAGCGGCGCATCATTGGCTCGCGGCGGGCGATCCCGACCGGGCCCTCGTCGCCACGATCCATGCCGGATTGGCGGCCGAGCGGGGATACGCGTTGTTGGAGGCGGACCGCTGGTTCCGGCACGCGCTGGAGCTCTGGTGGGAGGCGCCGGCTGCACAGCAGCACGTGTCCTTGGACCTCGCGGGTCTATACCGGCACGCCGCGGACGCGGCCTACCTGGTTGGCGACGCCCAGGCCGCGATCGGGCTTATCGGGCGGAGCCTCGAGGAGCTGGACCAGGAGTTGGATCCCTTGCGCGCCAGTCTGTTTCACGAACGACTGGGCCGCTACCTGCTCGGCGTCGGCCAGCCGCTGGCCGTGACGATGAGCGCCTACGAGACTGCCGCCCGCCTGGCGCCCGAAGCCGCCACACCCGAGCGGGCACGGGTTTTGGCCGGCCTGGCCGGCATCACCATGCTGGCCACCCGCTATGCCGAGGCGGCCGAGCTGGCGCGCACCACCATCGAGGTGGCCAGAGCGGCGGGGACCCGCAACGAGGAGGCGCACGGGCTTAGCACGCTGGGCACCTGCAGGGTGATGCTCGGCGATTCGGAGGGCGGGATCGCCGACCTCAAACGGGCCGTGTCGATCGCCACCGAGATCGACAGCATATTGGTCATGTGGCGCGGCTATCTCAATCTCGCGGACGCGCTTCACCACACCGGGCATTTCGCCGATGCGGCCGACGTCGCGCTGCGCGGATTGGGCCTGCTGGAGCGGCACAACCTGCCGCGCGAGCATCGCAACTGCCTGATGGGCAACGCCCTCGATGCGATGTTCTGGCATGGCCGGTGGGACGAGATGACCGAGCGGCTGAGCGAGGAGGGCGATCCGGACATCGAGATTGCGGTGGACATCAATATGTGGCTGGCCGGCGGGGCGCTGCACGTCGCCCGCGGCGACTTCGACGATGCCGTGCGCTGCCTGGATCTGTGCGGCAACGCGCGCGACAGTGCGCATCTTGAGCTCAGCGGCTACCTTTACGTCGGCCACGCCGAGCTGTGCCTGTGGCGAGGCAAGCCGGAGACCGCGGTGGGCCACGTGAGGCGGGCGCTGCGGATCCTCGAGGGCAGCCATCATGGCACGCTCATCGTCCGGCTCCTCGCCTGTGCCGCTCGCGCGCACGCGGACCTCGCGCCGAGGGGCGACGCTCACGCGGCTGCCGAAGCGGCTCAAGCGCTGGGGGACCGGATCGGGCAGACCGCTGAGGTGTTTCCCCTCACCGTGGTCGGCGAGGCTCATCTCGGCCTTGCCCAGGCGGAGCTCGCCCGGCTGCGCGGCGCCGATGCGGACCGCGCGTGGGCACACGCCGCGCAGCTGTGGCAGCGGCTGGAGTCGCCATACCCCTATGCCTATGCCCGGTGGAGGCAGGCGGAGGCCCATCTGCTCCAGCGAGGCGGGCGCCGACCGGCGGCGCGTGCGCTGGCCGAAGCGCACGAGATAGCGACCCGCCTCGGCGCCAAACCGTTGAGCCGCGAGATCGTGGCGGTCGCCAAGCGCGCGCGGCTGGACCTCGGCCGGCCGGTGGCGCCCGGCCCAGGCAGGCGCGCCGCGCCCGAGCACCATGCGGCCCTCGGCCTGACCCCGCGCGAAGAGGAAGTACTCAAGCTGCTTATGGCGGGCAGCACCAATCGGCAGATCGCCAGGGCGCTCTACATCAGCGAAAATACGGTCAGCATCCATGTCTCGCGGATACTGGCGAAGCTGAGCGTGCCCAACCGCGCTACCGCGGCCGCGGCGGCGCACCGGCTCGGCCTGCTCGGTTAGGCCCGGCAGTTGCGCTCGGCCGGCGCATGGTTGGCGAAGTCGCTGTTGAGCCGCAACAGTTCGCGCCGGATGGCGGCCGCGATGGCGCCGACCTACTCGTCGCCGGGACAATCTTCTGCCCCACGTCGGGGTGTGGTCAGTCCTCGCAACCGATCCCAGTCGACTGCGCGGCGTCGGGGTCAGCGGTCCGATGTCGACTTCTGCCGGCCGGCGAGCTCCGCTTCGAGGGCCTGCACCGCCAGTCGCAGGTCTTCGAGTCGTTGAGCAAGGCCCGCGTCGGCGACGGCGACGGCGTCCTCGGGCGGAGCGGGTCGCTCGCGTTCGGCCTGGCGGGTTTCCTCCATGGAGTTGATGACCACGCCGACGAGCACGTTGACGAGCAGGTAGGACGCGACGAGCACATAGGACACGAAGTAGGCCAGCGTCCACGGGCTCACGGCGAGGCCCATCGAGATGGCGTCGGGCAGCGTTTCCAGAGACAGCAACAGAAACAGTGTGAGCACGGCCCGCCCGACGGTGCCGAACTCGGCCGGATAGATGTCGCCGAAGAGCATCCAGCCGACCATGCCGTAGAGGTAGAGCGTGAGGGCCGCCAGGGCCATGAAGCCGGCCACGCCCGGCAGGCTGCGCGCGATGCCCAGCAGGATCGTGCGCAGTGCGGGGAAGAAACGCAGCACACGCACCACCCGTGCGAGCCGGGCGATCCGCAGCAGCGTGGCGTTGGCGCCCAAGCCCGGGACGAACGCGACCCCGACCACGACGAGGTCGAAAACGTTCCACCCGCTGCGGAAGAAGTCCTGCGGGCGGCGGCCGTGGCCGATCAGCCGGATCGCGAGCTCGGCCACGAACACGCACATGAAAACGGTCTCCACGCCGGTCAGCACGACGCCCGCCGCGGTCGAAAACCGGGGGTAGGTCGCCAGCCCGAGCACGATCGCGTTGAGCAGGATGACCACCACGATGAAAATGTTGAACGCCGTGGACTTGGCCATCGTGGCGCAGAAATCGACTACCCGCTTGGACACGGTGGCCCAGCCTACCGTGAGCCACCGTGGCCGTTGTGGTCAGATCCCCGTCGCGAGTGCGAACGGCAGGAGCAGCAGCCCGCCGAGCGTGACGATGGCGAGGCGGGCGGAGCGGGAGCGCCACCACACGATCGCCGTCGCCACGGCGCAGCAGACGGCCGCCACGGTCACGAGCCTGAGGATGAGCCAGGGCAGCGGCTGGCCGAGCACGAACCCGCTGATTCCCTTGCCGGAGTTGGCCACCGCGTAGATGGGGTAGGACACCATGCCGATCGCGCTCGCGAGGCCGGTGGCGGCGAGCCATCGCGCCGCGCGGGCGCCCTGCGGCCGGCCGCGGATCCCGCGCAGGCGCCGGATCGGCGCGGCCACCGGCCAGCTGATCAGGGCGAGGACGATCACCCCGAAGGCGGCGAAGCCGAGTGCCGGTGTGGGCGAGACTGGTGCGCTGTCGCGGGTCTGGGCCGGCGGACTGTCCGAAGTGGACCCGAGGACGTGTCCGTTGAGGATCCATTCAGTCATCATCTCTTGGTACCCGGGGGAAAGCTCACCGAACCGAAACCCGTCGATGACCGGCCCGCCGACGCGATCGTAGCCGTCCGTCGTCACCCGGCCGGCGTGCCCGCCGCGCGGCAGGATCCGGATCGTCACACCGGGGCTCGCGACCAGTTCGCGCCGGAAGATCTCGGCGCTCTCGCGCGGCGGCACCTGTGTGTCGAGTTCGCCCCAGATGGCCAATACCGGTTGCTTCACGGCGCGCAGCACCGGCACCGGGTCGTGGTCGGCGGCCGGGAACTGCCCGAGCGCCAAGGCGATGCCCATGCCCGTGCTCACGACGGCGTCCGCAGTGGACGGTGCCACCCCGGCGCGGGTCAAGCGGTTGTTCAGATTCCACGCTTGTGTCCGTGCGGGGGTGAGGCCGGGCGCGCCGATCGTGATGAGAAAGCTCACCTCTCCGGGCGCGCGCGAGGCGGCCAGCGGCGCGACCCAGCCGCCCTCGCTCAGCCCCCACAGCCCGACCCGGTCCGGGTCCACGCCCGGCATCCCGCGCAGTTTGCGAACGCCCGCGAGCGCGTCGTCGGCGAGGGCGGAGAAGTCGCGGTGGGTCCGGCTGTAGTCGGAGCGCTTGTCGTAGATGAGCGCGATGATGCCGGCCCGGGCGAACGCCTCCGCCTCCTGCGTGAGGTGGCTGCGCGGCGAGTTGCCGGAGCCGTGCACGAGCACGACCCCGGGATGCTTGCGGGTCAGGTCGAGGTCGGCGCGGTACAAGATGGAGCCGTTGAGGTTGGCGAACGAAACCTCAGTCTCGGCAAGGCCGGGCGCCGGCTGGATCGGTGCTGTGGCGAGAAGCGCCGCGACGAGAAGACTTTTCATGCCGTCGATCCTGCGGGCGACCGGCGCACGGGCGCATCGCCGGAGCGAGCCATCCGCCATCTCCGCCGCGCGAGGGATCAGCCCTCCCGCCAGGCCGGGTAGGGTGGGGCGTCATGCGAAGACGTACGTGGCTGATCGACCTGGGGCTGATGCTGGCCGCGCTGCTGGCGCAGTCGGCGCCGTTCGTGCTGCTGGACCAGGTCCGGGCCCGGGCGGGCGAGGAGCCGTGGACGCTCGCGAGCTATCTGCCGGTCGTGGTGAGCGTGCTGCCCGTGCTGTTCCGGCGGCTGCAACCGGCCGTGTGCCTGCTCGTGTCGGCGATGGGCATTGGCGCATATGCGTTTGTGGACTCGGGCCCGGCACAGCCGATCTGGTATGGCTCGCTGATCTGTATGTATACGGTGGCCTATCAGTCGTCCCGCGTGCAGCGCATCGTCTCGCTCGTCGTGACCGGTGTGGGCATGGTCGTCGTCATCGGCTCGCTCAACACGGCCATCCGTGAGATCGCCATGTGGTCGGCGGCCTACGCGCTGGGCGCGCTCACGCGCACGCGTCAGCGGGCGGCGGCCGAGATCGCGGCCGAGCGGGAGCGCGCGCGGATCGCCCGTGACCTGCACGACATCCTAGGGCATGCGTTCAGCGTGATGGTGGTGCAGGCCGAGTCGGGCGCGGCGCTGGCCCGGGTCGACCCGGCGCGGGCGGAGCAGGCGTTCGAGGCCATCTCGGGCACGGGGCGCGAGGCGATGGCCCAGCTGCGCCAGACCGTAAGCGCGCTGCGGACGCCGCTGCCGGGCCTGGGCGACATCCCGGCGCTCGCGACGCGGGCCGGGCTGGACGTGCGGGTGGTCGAGAGCGGCACACCGGCACACCTGTCGCCCGAGGCGCAACTGGCGGCCTATCGGGTCGTGCAGGAGGCGTTGACCAACGTCATCAAGCATTCGGGCTCGCAGTGGGCCGAGGTGCGCATGGATTGGCGCGACGGCGAGCTCGATCTATCCATTGTGGACGGTGGTGGGGGCGGCGGGCATGGCCTGTCGGGGATGCGCGAACGGGTGGAGGCCGTGGGCGGGACGGTCGGCTTCAAGGTGGAGGCGGTGCTCAAATGATCCGAGTCGTGGTCGCCGACGATCAGGAGTTGGTGCGCGCCGGGTTCGCCGCGATCCTGACGCTGCAACCCGACATGGAGGTTGTCGCGGAGGCCGGTGATGGTGCGCAGGCGATCGCTGCCGTCGAGCGGCACGCGCCAGACGTTGCGCTGCTTGACATCCGGATGCCGGTGCTGGACGGCATCGAGGCGGCCAAGCGGATCTGCGCGCGGACAAACACGCGTGTCATCATGCTCACCACGTTTGACTCCGACGAGTATGTGTTCGAGGCGCTGCGGGCCGGTGCGAGCGGTTTCCTGCTCAAGGATGTGCGCCGCGAGGACCTCGTGCACGCCGTGCGCGTGGTGGTGCAGGGCCAATCACTGCTCGCGCCGACCGTGACGCGCCGGCTCATCGACGACATGCTTGTGGCGCATAGGCATTCGCGGCAGGGCTCGGTGCGAGGGCTGCGGCAGCTCACCGACCGCGAGCGGGAAACGCTGGTGCTGCTGGGCCGCGGGCTGTCCAATGCGGAGATTGCCCGGGAGCTGGTGGTCAGCGAGCACACCGTCAAGACGCACGTGAGCAACGTGCTGAGCAAGCTCGGCCTGCGCGACCGCGTCCAGGCCGTCATCGCCGCCTACGAGTCGGGGCTGGTCATCCCGGGCTGAAATGTCCACCCCAGGGTTGACGAGCCGAGCGGCGCATGTACATATTCTTCCGCGCATGTCGAAAGCGTTGACCCTCAGCGCCTGCCTGGCGCTGCTCGCCTTTGTGCTGCCGCCCATCGGCGAGCCGGCCCTGGCCGCGGCATCCGAGGCCGCGCCGTCTATCAGCGAGCCTGCTGCGGCCGCGCCAGCCGGGGCCGCGCCGCCCGCAGCCGCGCCGCCCGGGGTCGCGCCGCCCGGGGCCGCGCCGCCCGGGGCCGCGCCGCACATCAGCGAGCCTGCTGCGGCCGTGCCACCCGAGGTGCGCATCATCCCGACGGCGTATGACATCCCGGCCGGGGCGCTGTTTGTGTCGGCGGCGGCAGGCAGCGACACCAACCCGGGCACGCCGGCCCAGCCGCTGCGCACGGCCGCCGAGGCCATCCGGCGCGCGCCTTCGGGCACGCTGACCACCATCGTGTTCCGGCAGGGCGAATATCGCGAGGCACCGGGCGACCTGCACAAACCCGTGAGCCTGCAGCCTTATCCGGGCGAGGCGGTGTGGTTCAAGGGAAGCACGGTCGTGCCCGCGTCACAGTTCGTCACCGATGCGAGCGCCTGGCGGCTGGACAACTGGAATCCGGCGATTTGCTGGCCCGGTGCGGATGGCCGGGCGTGCGTGCACCCGCCCGACATCGTCAACGACAACCCGCTCGCGGGCGACCCGGAAATGGTGTTCCGCAACGAAACGCCGATGACCCAGGTGGCCTCCCGGGACCAGCTCGCCGCGGGCCGGTTCTTCTGGGATTCGGTCAATAGCAAGCTTTTTCTTGGTACGGATCCAGCCGGCGCCGTGATCGAGACAGCCAGCCGGGCATGGGCGATGCACCTGCACGCGGGCGCGGCCGGCTCGATGATCCGCGGCCTCGGGTTTGCCCACTGGGCGACCAGCCAGGACTATCGTAAGCGCCCGGGTGCCCTCATCGTGCAGGCGCCGGGCGTGGTGCTGGAGAACAATACGGTGGCGCACAACGCCGCCGCCGGCCTGGTGCTCAACGCCCACGATGCGCCGCGTGACCGGAAACCTTTTCGTAGGAAACGGTTTCAACGCCATGAACACGCATCGGTCCGACAATCTGGTGTTCGAGTCCAATCACGTGTATGGAAACAACGTCGAGCGGTTCGGTCTCCATTCGGGCTCCAGCCTGGCGGGCGCGGGCGTGAAGGCGACGTTCCTCCACGACGCGATCGTGCGCGACAACGTCTTCGACAGCAATCAGGGGACCGGTTTCTGGTGCGATCTGTCGTGCTATCGCGTCACGCTGGTGCGCAATGTGGCCCGGGCCAACGTGAAACACGGGCTATACTACGAGATCTCGTCGGCCGGGCTCATCGCGTCCAACCTTTTGGCGGGCAACGGGTCCTTCGGCCTGAAGGTGAGCGGGTCCAATCACGTGCGGGCATACAACAACACGCTGGCGGGCGACGCGCAGGCGATCCAGGGTCGCCGAGGATCCGCGGCCCAACCTGAGCGCGTGCAACCCCGACAACTGCCCGAGCGAGGCCGACCTGGCGCTGGGCATCACGTGGGACACGGCCGACGTGACGCTCGTCAACAACCTGTTCGTGGGCGGGCCTGGCACGGGCGCCCTGTTCGACACGCTCGACGGCAACTCGGCGGCGTCCGGCAAGCGGGTCGGCGCGGCAGGCATGATCCCGGCGGCACAGCAGGACTACAACGGTTACTATCGCGTTTCTGCCGGCACACCGTCCACATTGGTCAAATGGTACGAGGTGAGCGGGAGCAGCACGCTGTATCCGGGGCTGGCCGCATTCGGCACGGGCACTGGCCGGGACACGCACGGGCGATACCAGGAGGGGTCCAACGCCTACTTTGTGGACGCCGGGGCGGGCGACTACCGGCTCGTGCCCGGCAGCGCGGCCGAGACCGCCGGGCGCGCCCTGCCCGCGGACGTCGCGGCCGCGATCGGCGTGCCGGCGGCGGTGCCGAAACCGTTGGGCGCACTGCTCTGGCCCGGCCGCCCGACCGGCCCGCTCTCGGCGCCCATCTACCGGTTGGAGCACCCGGCCGTCGGCGACCAGCTCTTGACCGCCAGCAGCGGCGAGGCCGACGGCGCGGTGGCCAACCACGGCTATGTCTCGCACGGCGTCCGTTTCCTCGCCGCCACATCCACGTCGGCCGGGCTCGAACCCGTCTATCGCCTGCGCCATCCGTCCACGGGCGACCGTCTGTTCACCCGTCTGGCGAGCGAGCGGGACAGCGCGGTCGGCAACTACGGGTACACGATGGAGGGCATCGGCTTTTATGCTGTCGCCACAAGCGGTCCGGGCCGGATCCCGGTGCACTGCCTCCAGCGCGGCCCGCTACATCATTACGCCGTCGGCGATGCCGAGCGCGACGCCGCCGTCGCCGCCGGCTGGCGCTACGAATCGGTTGTCTGGCATGCCATGCCCGTCGGTTGACATATTCGAGTTGCGGGCCTGGAGGCGGTCGGAGACACTGCCGTGGTTGCGCGACTATGCGGCAACCGCCCGCACCCCGCACCCCGCACCCCGCACCCCGCACCCCGCACCCCGCACCCCGCACCCCGCACCCCGCACCCCGCACCCCGCAGGACACCGGGCGGACCCGCAGGACACCGGCCGCG
>JBIOYB010000073.1:0-15972 GCA_044869915.1 Allorhizocola sp. | reverse complement strand
CACGCCGCGGGCAAACACGATCCGGGTGCTGATGATGGAGCTCAACCGGATCGCCTCGCATCTGGTGTGGCTCGCGACGACGGGCATGGAGCTCGGCGCGCTGTCGATGATGATCTATGGCTTCCGTGAGCGCGAGTTCATCCTGGACATCTTCGAGATGATCAGCGGCCTGCGCATGAACATGGCCTACGTCCGCCCGGGCGGTGTGGCGCAGGACGTGCCGGCCGAGGCGATCAAGAAGATCGAGGAGTTCCTGGGCTTCATGCCCAAGCGGCTCAAGGAGTATGAGGACCTGCTGTCCGGGCAGCCGATCTGGAAGGCGCGCACGCAGGGCGTGGCCGTGCTCGACGTGACGGGCTGCATGTCGCTGGGCATCACCGGCCCGGTGCTGCGCAGCGCGGGCCTCGGGTGGGACCTGCGCAAGACGATGCCCTACTGCGGCTACGAGACCTACGAGTTCGACGTGCAGACGTCGACCGATGCCGACGTGTGGGGCCGCTATCAGGTGCGCCTGGGCGAGATGCGCGAGTCGCTGAAGATCGTCCAGCAGTGCCTGGACCGGCTCAAGCCCGGCCCGGTGATGATCGAGGACAAGAAGATCGCGTGGCCGGCCCAGCTGGCCGTCGGCGCGGACGGGCTCGGCAACTCGCTCGAGCACATCGCGAAGATCATGGGCCAGTCCATGGAATCGCTGATCCACCACTTCAAGCTCGTCACCGAGGGCTTCCGCGTCCCCGCCGGCCAGGTCTACCTGCAGATCGAGGCGCCGCGCGGCGAGCTTGGTGTGCACGCGGTGTCCGATGGCGGCACGCGGCCCTATCGCGTGCACTACCGCGAGCCCAGTTTCATCAACCTGCAGGCGATCCCGGCCATGGCCGAAGGCGGTCTGCTGGCCGACGTGATCGCGGGCGGCGCTTCTTTGGACCCTGTCATGGGTGGGTGTGACCGATGAGTGTGTTCAGTCAAGAGATTCACGACCGGGCGAGGGAGATCATCGCCCGCTATCCGGAGGGCCGGGAGCGTTCGGCGCTGCTGCCGCTGCTCCACCTCGTGCAGTCGGTCGAAGGCTACGTGTCGCCGGCCGGGATCGAGTTCTGCGCCGGCCAGCTTGGCCTGCAGAAGGCCAACGTCGGTGCGGTGGCGAGCTTCTACACCATGTACAAGCGCCGCCCCACCGGCGACTACCTGGTGAGCGTCTGCACCAACACCATGTGCAACGTGCTTGGCGGGCAAGCGGTCTACGACGCGGTGAGCGAGCGGCTGGGTGTTGGCCACGACGAGACCACGGCCGACGGCAAGATCACGCTGGAGCACGCGGAATGCTTGGCGGCGTGCGACTACGGCCCGGTCATGACGGTCAACTACGACTTCTTCGACGGTGTCGGGCCGGAGAGCGCGATCGAGATCGTGGAGCAGTTGCGTAACGGCGAGCGGCCGCAGCCGAGCCGTGGCGCGCGGCTGTGCACGCTCAAGGAGATGTCGCTGCAGCTGGCCGGCTTCCCGGACGAGCGTGAGGGCGCGGTGGCCGACGGCCTCGCGGGCGATCCGACGCTCGTGGGCGCGCGCCTGGCGCAGAAGCACGGGGTGAGCCCGAAGGGTTACGACATCAACACTCCGATCCCGCAGAGGCAATCATGAGTGTCTATGAGAAGCTGACGCCGGTGCTCTCGAAGCGCTGGCTGTCCCCCGACGCCTGGCGTATGGACGTCTACGAGCAGCTTGACGGCTACGCGGCCGCGAAGAAGGCGCTCAAGGTACACCCTGATGATTTGATCGCTCTTATCAAAGACTCGGGTCTGCGGGGGCGCGGTGGCGCCGGGTTCCCGACCGGGCTCAAGTGGGGCTTCATCCCGCAAAACGACAGCAAGCCGCACTACCTGGTGGTCAACGCCGACGAGGGCGAGCCGGGCACGTGCAAGGACCTTCCGCTGATGACGCACGACCCGCACTCGCTCGTCGAGGGCTGCATCATCGCGGCATATGCGATCCGCGCCAACCGGGCCTACATCTACATCCGTGGCGAGGCCGTGCACGCGGCACGCCGCCTGCGCAACGCGGTAAACGAGGCCTACAAGGCCGGTTATCTGGGCAAGAACATCCTCGGCACCGGGTTCGACCTGGACCTGGTCGTCCACAGTGGAGCGGGCGCCTACATCTGCGGCGAGGAGACGGCCCTGCTGGACTCGCTCGAGGGCTTCCGCGGGCAGCCGCGCCTGCGCCCGCCCTTCCCCGCGACGCACGGCCTCTACGCCAGCCCGACGGTCGTCAACAACGTCGGCACCATCGCGAGCGTGCCCTACATCGTGCTCGGCGGGGCCGCGTGGTGGAAGACCATGGGCACCGAAAAGTCAAGCGGCCCAATGATTTACTCGCTGTCCGGCCGGATCAACAACCCGGGTCAGTACGAGTGCTCGATGGGCATCACGCTGCGCGAGCTGATCGAGCTCGCCGGCGGCATGCAGCCCGGTCACCAGCTGCGCTTCTGGACCCCGGGCGGGTCCTCCACCCCGCTGCTGACCGCCGACCACCAGGACGTGGCGCTGGACTTCGAGTCCGTCGCCGCGGCGGGGTCGATCCTCGGGACCACGGCCACGCAGATCTTCTCCGACCAGGACTGCCCGGTCTACGCGACCTATCGGTGGCTGGAGTTCTACCACCACGAGTCGTGTGGCAAGTGCACACCGTGCCGCGAGGGCAACTACTGGATGGTGCGCGTCTACAAGCGAATCCTTTCCGGCGAGGGCACCCATCAGGACATCGACACGCTGCTGGACACCGCCGACAACATCCTCGGCCGCTCCTTCTGCGGTCTCGGCGACGGCGCGACGAGCCCGGTGACGTCGTCCCTGCAGTACTTCAAGCAGGACTACCTGGACTACATCGAGGGCCGCAAGAAGCCGATGGCCCTGTCGGCAGGAGGGCACTGATGAGCGCTGAAGTCGTGAAGCACACCGACGAGGTGACCCTGACCGTCGACGGGGTGGAGGTCAGGGCGCCCAAGGGCGAGCTGCTGATCCGCACCGCCGAGCGGATGGGCATCGAGATCCCGCGGTTTTGCGACCACCCGCTGCTCGCACCGGCCGGCGCGTGCCGCCAGTGCCTGGTCGAGGTGGAGGGCCAGCGCAAGCCGGTGGCCTCGTGCACGCAGACCGTCGCCGACGGCATGGTCGTCAAGACCCACCTGACGTCGCCGGTGGCGGCCAAGGCGCAGGCCGGCATCATGGAGCTGCTGCTCATCAACCACCCGCTCGATTGCCCCATGTGTGACAAGGGCGGCGAGTGCCCGCTGCAAAACCAGGCCATGTCCTCGGGGCGGGCGGAGACCCGGTTCCACGAGCACAAGCGCGAATACGAGAAGCCCATCAACATCTCGTCGCAGGTGCTGCTGGACCGGGAGCGGTGTGTGCTGTGCCAGCGGTGCACGCGCTTCTCCGACGAGATCGCCGGCGACAAGTTCATCGATCTGATGGACCGCTCGTCCGCCGAGCAGATCAACGTGTACCGCGACGAGGTATACGGTGGCGAGGCGGGCGACGAAGGCGACGTACCGTTCAACTCCTACTTCTCCGGCAACACGGTGCAGATCTGCCCGGTGGGCGCGCTCACGGGCGCGCAATACCGGTTCCGTGCCCGCCCGTTCGACCTCGTGTCGTCGCCCAGCGCCTGCGAGCACTGCGCGGCCGGTTGCGCGCAGCGCACCGACCACCGCCGGGGCAAGGTGCTTCGCCGCTTGGCGGGCAACGACGCGGCGGTCAACGAAGAGTGGAACTGCGACAAGGGCCGGTGGGGTTTCCGCTACGCGACCGCGTTTGACCGGCTGACCACGCCGCTCGTGCGCGACTCGTCCGATGGTGAGTTGCGGCCGGCCAGCTGGACCGAGGCTCTGCAGAAGGCGGCCGACGGGCTGCGCAAGGCGCGCGACGGTGCCTATGGCGTGGGCGTGCTGACCGGCGGGCGGTTGACCGTCGAGGACGCCTACGCATACGCCAAGTTTGCCCGCGTCGTGTTGCAGACCAACGACATCGACTTCCGCTCGCGCCCGCTGTCGGCAGAAGAGGCCGAGTTCCTCGCGCACTACCAGACCGGCACCACCTATGCCGACGTAGAGAAGGCCAAGCACGTCGTGCTGGTCGAGCTCGAGCCGGAGGAGGAGTGCCCGATCCTGTTCCTGCGCCTGCGCAAGGCGGTCGCCAAAAACAAGCTTCGCGTGAGCGCGGTGGCCTCCTTCCTGTCGCGCGGCTTGGAGAAGCTGAACGCGACACTGGTGGAAGGCTGGGATGACGACGCTCTCGTGCTGGTGGGCGAGCGGGCGGCGCAGACACCCGGCCTGTTGAGCGCGCTGGCGGGCCATCCCAACGTGGCCTGGATCCCGAGGCGGGCCGGCGACCGCGGCGCGGTCGACACCGGCTGCCTGCCCAACCTGCTGCCCGGCGGCCGTCCGGTCGTCGACGCGGCGGCGCGCGCCGAGCTGGCCGGCGCCTGGGGCCTCAACGCCGGGCATCTGCCCAGCGCGGTCGGCCGGGACACCAACGCGATCCTCGAGGCCGCCGCGCGCGGCAGGATCGGCGCGCTGGTCGTCGCGGGCGTGGATCCGTCCGATGTGGACGATCCGCAGCTGGCCGACGAGGCGCTCGACAACGTGGGCTTCCTGATCAGCCTGGAGCTGCGGATGTCCGCCGTGGCGCGCCGCGCCGACGTGGTCTTCCCGGTGGCCGCGGTCGCCGAGAAGGCGGGCTCGTTCGTCAACTGGGAGGGCCGCCTGCGCACGTTCGAGCAGTCGCTCGACACGCCCAACACCGGCGCATCGCTGGCCGACGGACGGGTGCTCGACGCGATCGCCGCGCAGCTGGGCGTCTCGCTGCACACCGCCGACGTATATGCCATCCGGCGCGAGCTCGGCAGCCTGCCCACGACGCTTTTCGAAAAGCCCGCGCCCACCTACTCGCGTGAGGCGCCCCAGGACGGCACACGCCTGGTCACCTGGCCGCTGCTGATCGACCTCGGCGCACTGCTCGACGGCGACGAGGAGCTCGCGGGCACCGCCCGCCCACCCGTCGTGCGCCTGTCGAAGGCATGGGGCGCAAGCGATGGCGACCCGGTCACGGTGAGCACCGAGCGCGGCTCGATCACGCTGCCGGCGCTGATCACCGAGATGCCCGACGACGTGGTTTGGCTGCCCACCAACTCGCCCGGCTCGACCGTGCGCCGCACACTCGGTCCCTTCAGGAATGTGCAGGTTTCGCTATGAACCCCACACTCGCGGACTTCGGCAAGGATCCCGCCTGGCTCGTCCTGATCAAGATCGTCGCGGTGTTCGTCTTCCTCGTGGTGATGACGCTTTTCACCATTTGGTACGAGCGCCGAGTCGTCGCGCGCATGCAGGTGCGCCCCGGTCCCAACCGGCACGGGCCGTTCGGCCTGCTGCAGTCGCTGGCCGACGGGCTCAAGCTCGCGTTCAAGGAAGACATCATGCCGTTCAAGGCGGACAAGGTGGTCTTCTTCCTGGCGCCGGTCATCTCGACGGTGTGCGCGTTCACCGCGTTCGCCATCATGCCGTTCGGACCGTTCGTATCGATCTTCGGCGTGCGCACGCCGCTGCAGCTGACCGACATCCCGGTCGCGGTGCTGCTCGTGCTGGCGTGCTCGGGCCTGGGCATCTATGGCATCGTGCTGTCGGGCTGGGCGTCCGGCTCGACCTACCCGCTGCTGGGCGGACTGCGGTCCAGCGCGCAGATGATCTCGTACGAGGTGGCGATGGGCCTGTCCATCGTGGCCGTGTTCATGACGGCCGGCTCGATGAGCACCTCGGAGATCGTCAACGCGCAGGCCAACGACAACTGGTACGCGCTGCTCCTGCTGCCAAGCTTCGTCATCTACGCGATCTCGGCGGTCGGCGAGACCAACCGGGCGCCGTTCGACCTGCCCGAGGCGGAGTCCGAGCTCGTCGGCGGCTTCCACACGGAGTACTCGTCGCTGAAGTTCGCGCTGTTCTTCCTCGCCGAATACATCAACATGGTGACGGTGTCCGCCCTCGCCACGACCCTGTTCCTGGGCGGATGGCGCATGCCCTTCCTGCCCGACTGGCTCAACCAGGGCTGGTGGGGCATGGTGTGGTTCACCCTCAAGGTGCTGATCCTGCTGTTCATGTTCGTGTGGCTGCGCGGCACGCTGCCCCGGCTGCGCTACGACCAGTTCATGAAGTTTGGCTGGAAGGTGCTCATCCCGGCCAACCTGGTGTGGATCCTCGTGCTCGCCGGCGTCAAGACGGTCAACGCGCACGCGCCGCAGCAGCGCTGGTACTGGATCGGCGGCGCGTTCGCCCTCGTGCTCCTCGCCGCCATCTTCTGGCCGTCCAAGAAGGACACTCCAAAACCGACACTCGAGCAGGAGGTGGCGGCGCGGCCCGAGGGCAGCTTCCCGCTGCCGCCGCTCGACCTTCAGGTGCCTGTGAGCCCGCGGGCCAAGCGCATCACCGCCGAAAGAAAGTCCGAGAGGGAGGTGGTGTGACCATGCTTGACGCGGTCAAGGGCTTCGGCGTGACCTTCTCGCACATGTTCAAGAAGACGGTCACGACCAAATACCCGGAAAAGCCCGACCCGGTCGCCCCGCGCTACCACGGCCGGCACATCCTCAACCGTCACCCCGACGGGCTGGAGAAGTGCATCGGCTGCGAGTTGTGCGCGTGGGCGTGCCCGGCCGACGCCATCTACGTCGAAGGCGGCGACAACACCGACGACGCGCGCTACTCGCCCGGCGAGCGCTACGCCACGATCTATCAGATCAACTACGCGCGGTGCATCTTCTGCGGGCTGTGCATCGAGGCCTGCCCGACCCGGTCGCTGACGATGAGCAACGAATATGAGCTCGCGCGGGACAGCCGCACGGACCTCATCTTCACCAAGGAGCAGCTGCTGGCCCCGCTGCTGCCCGGCATGGAGCAGCCGCCGCACGCGATGCGCCTCGGCGACTCCGAAAAGGACTACTACCTGGGCGCGCTGACCAACCCGGGCACGTCGGCCGGAGCGGAGAAGAAGCAATGAGCACCGTGCAGACGGGAGAGCTCGTCGCGTTCATCCTGCTCGCCCCGCTCGCGGTGATCGGCGGGCTGGGCATGGTCATGGCGCGCAACGCGGTGCACTCCGCGCTGTGGCTCGCGCTCACCATGCTCAGCCTCGGCGTGTTCTACATCGTGCAGGCCGGGCCGTTCATCGGCATGGTGCAGATCATCGTCTACACCGGCGCCATCATGATGCTGTTCCTGTTCGTACTGATGCTCGTCGGGCGCGACGCCTCCGACTCGGTCATCGAAACGCTGCGGGGACAAAAGGTCGTGGCCATCGTGCTGGGCGTGGGCCTGGCCGGGCTGCTCGGCGTCGGCACCTACCGGGCCACCCAGGGGATCGCGGTCACCGGGCTCGACGCGGCCAACCAGGCGGGCAACGTCCAAGGCCTGGCGCGGATCATGTTCACCAACTACGTGTTCGCGTTCGAGGTCACAAGCGCGCTGCTGATCACGGCCGCGGTCGGGGCGATGATCCTCGCGCACGTGGAGCGGCGCAAGGGCGAGCGGATCGGGCAGGCCGCGAAGATGAAGGAGCGCTTCCTGCCGGGCAACTACCCGGGGCCAAAGGCGGGCCCGGGCGTCTACGCCACGTCCAACTCGGTGGCCACCCCGGCGAAGCTGCCCGATGGCAGCCCGGCGCAGCGCAGCATCTCGCCGATCCTGCCCACGCGCGAGCTCACGTCGGCCGACAAGGCCAACAAGCACACGGAGGGCCGATAATCCATGACTCCCATGTGGTACATCGTGCTGGCGGCCGTGCTGTTCAGCATCGGCGCGGTCGGGGTGCTGATCCGGCGCAACGCCATCGTGCTGTTCATGTGCATCGAGCTCATGCTGAACGCGGCCAACCTCGCGCTGGTCACCTTCAGCCGGGTCAACGGCTCGCTCGACGGCCAGATCATGGCGTTCTTCGCGATGGTCGTGGCCGCGGCGGAAGTCGTGATCGGCCTGGCCATCATCATGCTCATCTTCCGGACTCGGCGCTCGGCGAGCGTTGACGACGCGAACCTGCTGAAGTACTGAGGCGGCTCATGCTTACTTCATTCTGGTTGCTGATCGCGATCCCGTTTGTCAGCGGCGGCCTGCTGCTGTTGCTGGGCCGGCGCGCCGACAGATGGGGCCACTGGCTGGGCGTGCTCGCCCCGGCCGTGTCGTTTGTCCTGGGGCTCATCGCCTTCGTCCAGCTGGGTGCGGACCCCGACAAGCTCGTGGAGCGAAACCTGTGGAGCTTCATCCCGGTCGGTGATCTCCAGGTCGAGTTCGGCCTGATGTTCGACCCGCTGAGCGCGGTGTTCGTGCTCCTGATCACCGGCGTGGGGTCGCTGATCCACCTCTACGCGGTGGGCTACATGGCCCACGACGAGCGGCGGCGCACCTTCTTCGGCTACTTCAACATCTTCGTCGCGGCGATGCTGTTGCTGGTGCTGGGCAACAACTACGTCATGCTTTACCTCGGCTGGGAAGGCGTCGGCCTCGCGTCGTACCTCCTGATCTCCTTCTGGTTCAACCGCCCCTCGGCGGCCACGGCGGGCAAGAAGGCGTTCATCATGAACCGCGTCGGCGACGCCGGTTTGGCGCTGGCCATCTTCCTGCTGTTCAAGGAGCTCGGCACGGTCAGCTATACCGGGGTCTTCGCCTCGATCGGCGAGCTCAGCCAGAGCACGGTTCTGGTGCTCGGCATCCTGCTGCTGCTCGGCGCGTGCGGCAAGTCGGGCCAGTTCCCGTTGCAGGCATGGCTTCCCGACGCGATGGAGGGCCCGACGCCCGTGTCGGCGCTCATCCACGCGGCGACGATGGTGACCGCGGGCGTCTACCTGATCGCCCGGTCCAACCCGATCTTCAGCGCCAACCCGACGCTGCAGCTGATCGTGGTCAGCGTGGGCGCGCTCACGCTGCTGATCGGCTGCGTCATCGGCGCGGCCAAGGACGACATCAAGCGTGTGCTCGCCTGGTCGACCGTCTCGCAGATCGGCTACATGTTCCTCGGCGTCGGCCTCGGCGGCGGCGCGTACACGCTGGCCATCATCCACCTGCTGGCACACGGCTTCTTCAAGGCCAACATGTTCCTCGGCGCCGGCTCGGTCATGCACGCGATGCAGGACCAGGTCGACATCCGGCGGTTCGGCGCGCTCGCCAAATACCAGCGGATCACGTGGCTCACGTTCATGGCGGGCTGGCTCGCGATCATCGGCATCCCGCCGCTGAGCGGCTACTTCACCAAAGAGCCGATCATCGCGGCCGCGTTCGAACGCGGCAACTGGACATCGTGGCTGTTCGGCGGCGCGGCCCTGCTGGGCGCCGGCCTGACCGCGTTCTACATGACCCGGCTGTTCGTGCTGACGTTCCACGGGCCGAAGCGCTGGACCGAGGGACAGCACCCGCACGAGTCCCCGGCGATCATGTGGATTCCGTTGGTGCTGCTGGCCATCGGGTCGGCCGTGGCCGGAGGGCTGATGATCAGCACCGTGCCGCAATGGCTGGAGCCGGTGTTCGGCCCGGAGCCGGCGGCGCACGAGTCGGTCATCCCGCACGCGATGATCAACGCGCTGGGCCTGGCGTTCACGGTGATCGGCGCGGGCATCGCCTGGGCGCTGTTCCGCCGTGGCACCGCGCTGGTGCCCGCGCCCGCCGGCCCAGTGGTCACGGCCGCGCGCAACAACCTCTACACCGACGCCTTCAACGAGGTCGTCTTCGAAAAGCCCGGCCGCTGGCTCACCCGGGCACTGGTCTATGTGGACAGCAAGGGCGTCGACGGGCTGGTCAACGGGCTCGCCGCGCTGGTCGGCGGTGGTTCCGGCCGGCTGCGCAGGTGGCAGACCGGATTCGTGCGCTCCTACGCCCTGTCCATGCTCGCGGGCGGCGTGCTCGTGCTCGGCGCTCTCCTAGCGGTGAGGCTCGGATGAAATACCTATCGATACTGACCGTCGCGCCGCTGGTCGGTGCGCTCGTCGTGGCGTTCATGCCGCGCAGCAAGCCGGGCCTGGCCAAGCAGGTCGCCCTGCTGTGGTCGCTCGGCGTGCTCGGCATCGCGATCGCCGCCTGGTTCGCGTTCACCCCGAGCGACGGCGGGCTGCAACTGCGCGAGTCATACACCTGGATCCCGGCGTGGGGGGCGAAGTTCACCTTCGCCGCCGACGGCATCGCGCTGGTGATGCTGGGGCTCATCGCGCTGCTCGTGCCCATCGTGATCCTGGCCAGCTGGCACGACGCCGAGGGCTCGCGCCGCAGCGTGCCCGCGTATTTCGCGCTGCTGCTCGCGCTGGAGGGCACGATGATCGGCGTCTTCGCGGCCGCCGACATCCTGCTGTTCTACCTGTTCTTCGAGGTCATGCTCGTGCCGATGTACTTCCTCATCGGCTCGTTCGGCAAGGACGTGCTCCCGAAGCAGCGGCAATACGCGGCCGTGAAGTTCTTCCTCTACTCGCTCGTCGGCGGGCTGTTCATGCTCGCGGCCGTGGTCGGACTGTGGGTGCTGGGCGGCAAGACGTTCGACTGGGCGGCGCTGGTCGACGCCGACATCTCGACCGGCGCGGAGCGCTGGCTGTTCCTCGGGTTCTTCCTCGCGTTCGCCATCAAGGCGCCGTTCTTCCCGTTCCACACGTGGCTGCCCGACGCGGGTGGTGCGGCGCCGGCCGGTGTCGCGGCCCTGCTCGTGGGCGTCATGGACAAGGTCGGCACGTTCGGCATCCTGCGCTACTGCCTGCCGCTGTTCCCGGAGGCGTCGCGCTACTTCGCGCCGTTCGCGATCGCGCTGTCGCTGGTCGGCATCATCTACGCCGCTCTGCTCGCGGTGGGGCAGAACGACCTGAAGCGCCTGGTCAGCTACACCTCGATCGCCCACTTTGGATTCATCGGCATCGGTATCTTCGTGTTCACGCTGCAGGCCGGGAGCGGCGCGGTGCTGTACATGGTCAACCACGGCCTGGCTACCGGGCTGCTGTTCCTCGTCGTCGGCATGTTCGTATACCGCCGGGGCAGCACGCTGGTCACCGACTTCGGCGGCGCGGGCAAGCTCGTGCCGGTGCTGGCGGGCGTGTTCTTCTTCGCCGGCCTCGCATCGCTCGCGCTGCCCGGGCTCGCCCCGTTCGTCAGCGAGTTCCTGGTGCTGCTCGGGGTGTTCCAGGTGAACGTGACGGTCGCCGTGATCGCCACCGTCGGCATCATCCTCGCCGCGTGCTACGTGCTGTGGATGGTGCAGCGCACCACGCAGGGCACCGTCAACCCGGCGATGTCCAATCTGGACGGCATGCGCCGCGACATCACCGGGCGCGAGGTGCTCGTGGTCGCGCCGCTGATCGCACTGCTGCTGATGATGGGCTTCTACCCCAAGCCGGTCCTCGATGTGATCAACCCTGCGGTCGAGAAGACGCTCACTCACGTCAATGTCGTAGAAGCGGGTAAGTGAGATGACAGACCTCAAGCTTCCTGAGATGGACTACGCGGCGCTGATGCCGATGCTCATCCTGTTCGGCGCGGCCTGCGTCGGGGTGCTCATCGAGGCGTTCGTGCCGCGGGTGGCGCGCAACGCCGTACAGCTGCTGCTGTCGCTGGCCGCCATGGTCGCCGCGCTGATCTTCGTGATCGGGCGGGCCGGCGAGGTCACGGCCGCCAACGCGGCCACCGCCGGCGGCGCGATCATGGTGGACAACGCGGGCCTTTTCCTTGAGGGTGCTTTGCTGGTACTCGGCATCGTGTCGCTGTTGCTGTTCGGCGAGCGCGCGCTGGAGCGGGGCGGGGCGTTCGTGCCGCAGGGCGCGGTCACGGTCGGGTCCGAGCGCGATCGGGAGCAGGCCGCCACCGAGAGCGGGTCGACCGAGGCCTACCCGCTCGCGCTGTTCTCGCTCGGCGGCATGCTGCTGTTCGTCACCGCCAACGACCTGCTGACCATGTTCGTGGCGCTCGAAGTGTTCTCGCTGCCGCTCTACCTGTTGTGCGCGCTGGCCCGGCGCAAGCGCCTGCTGTCGCAGGAGGCCGCGCTCAAATACTTCCTGCTCGGCGCGTATGCGTCGGCGTTCTTCCTGTTCGGCGTCGCCATGGTGTACGGGTTCGCCAAGGCCGTGGACTTCCGGTCCATCCACGAGGCCGTGCGCACATCGGCGAACAACCCAAGCCTGATGCTCATCGGGCTGGCGCTGGTCGCGATCGGACTGCTGTTCAAGATCGCGGCGGCTCCGTTCCACGTGTGGACGCCGGACGTGTACCAGGGCGCCCCCACGCCGGTGACCGCGTTCATGGCCGCGTGCACCAAGGCGGCCGCGTTCGGTGCGCTGCTCCGGGTGCTGTATGTGGGCTTCGACGGCGCGCAGTGGCAGTTCACGCCGGTGCTGGGCGCGATCGCCGTGCTCACCATGCTGGTCGGCGCGGTGCTCGCGGTGACCCAGACCGACCTCAAGCGGCTGCTGGCCTATTCGTCGGTGGCCAACGCCGGGTACCTCATGGTGGGTCTGCTTGGCGGTAGCAAGGACGGGCTATCGAGCACGCTGTTCTACCTGGTGGCCTACGGCTTCACCGTGATCGCGGCGTTCGCACTGGTGTCGCTCGTGCGCGACGCCGACGGCGAGGCCACACACCTGTCGCGCTGGGCGGGCCTTGGGCGGCGCTCGCCGCTGTTCGCCGGCATCTTCACGTTCCTGCTGCTGGCGTTCGCCGGGATCCCGCTCACGAGCGGGTTCATGGCCAAGTTCGGTGTGTTCGGTGCGGCCATGGCCGGCGACCAGACCTGGCTGGTCATCTTCGGCGTGCTGACGAGCATCGTGCTCGCCTTCCCCTACCTGCGGGTTGTCGTCATGATGTGGCTGTCCGAGCCGGGCGAGACCACGCCGAGCGTGTCCATCCCGGGCGTTTTGACCAGCACTGTGCTGGGCATCGGCACGGTGGTCACGCTGCTGCTGGGCGTGGTGCCGGGGCCGCTGCTGGAGCTGGCTGACCAGGCGAGTTCCTTCGTCCGATAGGGTGAACAGGTGATTGAGCGACGGGGCACGCGGATAGCCGGTGTCCACTTTGTGGATCCGGCGCTCGAGGCTGCGATCGCGTCATCTCTCGTGCGGGTCGAGGAGCGGCTGCGCCAGGCCGCCGAGACCGCCGACCCTATGGTGACCGAGGCTTCGCAACACCTGCTTGTGGCCGGGGGCAAGCGGTTCCGGCCGATGCTCGTCGCGGCCGTTTCACACTTCGGCGACCCGGCCTCGCCGGAGCTGGTCGACGCGGCGACCGTGCTCGAGCTCACTCATCTGGCGACGCTCTACCACGACGACGTGATGGACGAGGCCGACGTGCGGCGTGGCGCGCCCAGCGCCAACGCGCGCTGGGGCAATTCGCTGGCCATCCTCGTGGGCGATTATCTTTTCGCCCGAGCGGCCGAGATCGCGGCCGGGCTGGGCACCGAGGCGGTGCGCATCCAGGCGCAGACCTTCGCCCGGCTGGTGCAGGGTCAGATCGCCGAGACGGTCGGGCCGCGCGGGGCCGACCCGGTGCGCCATCACCTGCGGGTGCTCTCCGACAAGACGGCCTCACTCATCTCGACGTGTGCGAGGTTCGGCGGCATGTTCTCGGGTGCCACTGAAGTGGTAACCGATGCGGCCGCGGCTTTTGGCGAAACGTTGGGCTTGGCCTTCCAACTGTCCGATGATCTGTTGGACATAGCAAGCGATTCCACTGATTCGGGCAAGACGCCCGGCACCGACTTGCGGGAAGGAATCCCCACGCTGCCAGTGCTTTACGCACTGTCCAGTCAGGACTCCGATACGGGTGCGGTGCGGTTGCGGGAGATCCTCGCCGAGGGCCCGGTCACCGACGATGACCTGCACGCCGAGGCGCTGGAGCTGCTTCGGGAGAGCAGCGCGCTCAAGCGGGCGCGGGAGACCGTGCGGGGCTATGCGGAGCAGGCCCGGCAGCAGCTTATGGATCTGCCCGATGTGCCAGCCCGTGCGGCACTTGAGTCGCTATGTGACGTTATCGCCGACCGCACCAGCTAAGGAGACCGTTCTACCTCTTCTTTCCGCGGATGCAATTGCATATGGTGTAGTGCGACCGCGCGGGAGGTGGTTTGCGATGAGAGAATCCGCTGTTCCGCCATCAGATCTGGTAGGCAGCGTGGCACGCGCGTTACGGGTCATGGAGGTCGTCGGCGAGTCGCCCTATGGCTTGACCACCAAACAGATCGCACGCCGCTGTGACATCACCGTGGCGGCCGCATATCGGATGCTGCGCACGTTGGCACATATGGGTTATGTGCTCCGCCGCGACGACGGCGGCTATCAGCTCGGCCTCGCGGTCGCCGACCGCTTCCGCGAGCTGGTGGTGGCCATGCGGGGCCCGGTCGAGGTCGGCGAGGTGCTGCGCCGCTCCGCGATGGACTCGGGCTACAGCCATTATCTGGCAAGTTTTGTCAGCGGGCGCGTGGCCATCACCGCGGTCGCCGAGGGGCCGAAGACCCCCTACCTCGAGGACCTCGTGCCCGGCTTCGATGACGGTGCGCACGCCACCGCGCTCGGCAAGACCCTGCTCGCCACGCTCGAGCAGCGGCAGCGAGCGGTTTACCTGCGGGAGCAGGGGATGCGCGCCTTCACACAGGCCACATTGCGCTCGCCCGCCGCGCTGGAGGCCGACATCGCGGCCGGGCTCCGGCGGGGCATGCAAGTCGAGATTGGACAGTTCAAGCCGGGCGTGGCCTGCGCGGGACTTACCGTCATCGGCACGGGCGACCTGCACCAGAGATATGTCGTCGCCTGCGCCATGCCGGCCGCAGACCTGATGAGGCAGGCGCCGCTGCTGCGTGACCAGCTCACCCAGACCGCCCGCGATCTCGCGCGCGCCCTGGTGCCGGCGCCTGCCTCAAGCGTTGCGGCCTAACCTTCCCGCAGGCTGATCCGGCGGCGCCGGGTCAGGACGAAGAGCGCCGCCCCGGCGACGAGCAGGAGCGAGCCGATGCCGGCAAAGAGCCCGGCCTGGGCTCCGGTGACCGGCAGGCTCGGCGCGGGCGCGTTGAGGACGACGTCCGCGATGTTGTTCGACGGGTTGTAGTTTGGCTCGCAGTCGTTCTCGCAGAACGGCGTGACCACCTTCACCTTGCCGGTGGCACTGGAGATCACCTGGTCGATCTTCAGCTTCACCGAGAAGGTCACCTGTGTGCCGGCGACGAAAACGCTGTCCTGGGGCCAGCAGGCGATACGCCGGGCCGTGATGTCGTTCGGGTTTTGCCAATCGGGCTGGTTGTCGGCCTTGAGCGGCAGGCAACCGTCCGGCATCGCCGTCAATGAGGCGCCGGGCGGCAGCTCGATGTTCACCTGGCTGGTGAACTCGCCGGACCGGCTGCTGTCCAGCGTGCCAGGCCCGAGGTTCTTCAAGCCCAGGGACAGCGAGACAATCGTGCCGACGGCGCCGGAGCCGGAGCCGCCGATGGCGGCGAGGTCGGCCGGGTTGTTGCCGGTCACGGTCACATAGACAATGGCCCAGTTGTCGGACGGGTCGACATCGACCTGCCCCTGGCGCGCCATCTCGCTGGACTCCTTCTCCACCAGCTCCAGCTTGGAGCCGGTGCCGGGGGTGCCGAACCAGTCAGGGTTCCAGACAGCGAAGTCCTTCTTCAGGATTTCGAACTCGGCAGGCGTGAGCCACTGGATCTCCAGCCACTCATTCCCGGGTGCGAAGGTGTCGCCGCGCAGCTTGAGCGGCAGGGATTCCCTGAGGCGATAGGTCTTCCCCGGGAGCAGATCCTCGTCGAAGATGCAGAATGTGAATTGGCCGTCCCGGAACGAGCAGTTGCTGTAGCTCTTGACGGCGGTGAAAGCGAAGTCGCCGAAGAACACGGCCACGGTGCCATGCGCCGTGGTTTCACCGATGTTGCTTATCTCAAGCGCCGGCGAGACAGAGCCGCCGGGAGCCGCATCAAGATTCAGCTCCTGGTCGCT
>JBIOYB010000072.1:0-3828 GCA_044869915.1 Allorhizocola sp. | reverse complement strand
CATCTGGCGGGTGGTCACCAACGCTGACGCGGTGCAGGTCGACCGGGTGGTCGGTGGGTGGCTGGCCGAACGCGCCGGGATCGCCGTCGACCGTGGCCAGGCGGTGCGGGCTGAGGCGGTGCGGGCTTGCGCCTGTTCCGATGTTGCCGCGCCGAGCCGAACCCAAACTGTTACCTATCTCCATAGGCATGATCGGTTTCGGGTGGACACACTCAACACAGGCCAACGGCAACCCTGGCCACCGGCCCGAACCCAGCAAACGCTACATCGACAACCGTCATGTCAAGCCCGAGCCACCAGCCAAAACGAGGTTGAGCGAACCTCAATAGGATCATCCCCGCCATGATTCTGGTTCGTGACAACAAGAAGCGGCGGGGATGACGCCTGCCCACTGTACTCCTGCTGCCTGACCGACCAGCAGTGGCAGGTGATCGAGCCGCTGCTGCCGGCGCCGGCCACACGCGGCCGTCCCCGCCGCCATGACCTGCGGCTGGTCATCGACACCATCTTGTACGTACTGCGCATGGCGGCTGGTGCCAACGATCTAAGCAGGTTGCCAAAAGCCCTGTCCGTGACATCGACAACCGAGGCCAGGTCAGTGCCGAGGTAGCCGCCGAAGTTACGGACAGCACTTCTGAGCAGGTGCTTAGCGCCCTGGCACGTCGCCTACCGCTGCTTTCGAACCTGGTCGGCCCAAGGGGTGTGGGACGACCTGCACGAGGCGTTACGCGACCGGGTACGCCAAGGCGAGGGCCGTGACCCGGCGCCGTCGGCGGCGGTCATGGACTCGCAGACCGTCCACTCGGCCGAAGGCGGCGAGCAGATCGGCTGGGACAACGCGAAACGCACGCGTGGCCGCAAACGCCACATCCTGGTCGACACCTGCGGTCTGCCGCTGATCTGCTACGTGCACAGTGCGGCGATCAGTGACCGCACCGGCGGCAAGCTCGTGCTCGGCTGGCTCGACGAGCAGTTCCCCAGCATCAACCTCGTCTGGCTGGACGGCGGGTACGCCAACAGCGTGGACGACCACCTGATCGACTGGGCCGATGCCGAGATCGGGGTCCGGCTCGAAGTGGTCAAACGCAGTGACGATGTCAAAGGGTTCCAGGTGCTGCCGCGCAGATGGGTCGTGGAGCGCACCTTTTCATGGCTGGGCCGCTGCCGCCGGCTCGGCCGGGACTTCGAACGGCTGACCACACACTCCGAGAACATGGTAAAGCTCGCGATGATCGGACTGATGCTACGGCGGCTGACCGGGCAGGAAACACGCTACACCAACGCCCGCAACACCAAGTGACTACTTTCAATCCGATTTATGTAACGCTTTCTAAGACGGCCGACAGGTGCCAGGTGTGCTCAGGCCGGCCGTGTTTCGCCGCGTGGTGTGCGGTTGCGAGCAGATTGGCCAACTCGGTGTCCAGCCACCGATCCGCCTGCTCTCGGTCAGCCAGCACAGGCGTGCACGTGCCAGCGGCCGGAACCGTAGGGCGGCGCTGCCGCTCATACGGGTAAGCCGGTCCATCGCTGCCGCAGCGGCATGCCGATAATGGTCCAGCAGGCGGTCCAAGGCCGCCAGTTGCTCCGATGGGGGTTCCTCGCGCGCGACCGTGGCGGCGGCGTGGGCGCGGACCAGGTCGTGAAACCGGTACCGGCCGGGTGCGGGCTCGGTCAGCAGATGGTCGTCGACCAGGCCGTCCAGCCACCGCTGCACCTCATCCGGGCTGCTGCTGTCCATAAGGGCAGCTGCCGCATACGGTTCGATCTCCGGGCCCGGATGCAACCCCAACAACCGGTACAGCCGCTGCGTATCCGCCGACAGATGCTGGTATGACAGGTGCAGCGTGGCGTGAACGCTGCGCTGACCGTCGTCAAGCGCGGCCAGCCGCATCTCCAGGCCACGCAGCCGGTGTGCCAGATCGGCCACCGTCCACATCCGACGATGTTTGAGTCGTGCGGCGGCGATCCGTATCGTCAACGGCAGCCGCCCACACAACCGCACCACTTCGGCCAGCTCGGCATCTGACTCCGGTGATTCTGGTGTGCCGGTTTTGACATCCGGCCGGTCAGCGGTGTGGACAAGCAGCCGCACCGCATCCGTGTGCGGCAACGTGTCCAGCGATACCGTGTGGCTGGCTTCCAGCGCGGCCAACCGCCGGCGGCTGGTCACCAGCACCAAACAACCCGGCGACCCGGGCAGCAACGGCTGCACCTGCGCCTCGGTCGCGGTGTTGTCCAACAGGATCAGCATCCGCCGCCCGGCCAGCAGACTGCGTCACAACGCCGCGCGCTCGTCCAACCCGTCCGGAATCCGTTCCCCCGGCACCCCGATATCGCGTAGCAGGCGATCCAACGCCTCCGGCGGCTGCACCGGCGCCACACCGGCGGTGAACCCATGCAAATCAAGAAATAGCTGCCCGTCCGGGAACTGCCCGGCCAGCCGATGCCCGGCATGCACCGCCAACGCGGTCTTGCCTATCCTGGCCATCCCATCGATCGCCGAAATCACCACCGCCGCACCGGACCCGCTCGCTGAGAAGCCTGGCTGCGTATCGGAGGCCATCGTCAGCACGCGCTCCAACTCCGCTGCCCGGCCGGTGAACCATGTCGCGTCACGGGGAAGCTGCCGTGGCCGCGGCCACAAGCGAGACGCCGGTGTGGCCGGCTGGCGGCGCAACACGGCAAGGGCGAACCGTGCAGCCGCCTCGGCAGCATACTGCCGCCACCGATCGTCTTTGCTCGCGTCGGCGAAGTCGCTGACCCCCTTCACCAACAGGAAACCGCAGCCACCCCGATGGGCTGCGATCGCCACGCCCAGACCCTCCATCTCCACACCCACCGCCGTGGGCCACGCGCGACCCAACTCGCGCACACTGGCGATGTCGGCGAAGACCTTCTCCCCACTCAACACCGTGCCCACATGCACCCTCGGCATGCCCGGCTCATCCGGCCGTGGCATGGCAATCGTCGACGCCCACTCATCACTCGCCGCCACGCTGCGGGCGGCGGCAAGCAGGTCGAAATGTGGCGGGAAGGACTGGTACCGGCGCTGCAGCCCATCTGCCGTGACCTTCGCCAGCTCGAAACCCACCACCTGATCGGCGACCAGAACATCACCGAGCCGCAAATCCTTGGCATACCCCCGAACGCCGGCGGCGATCCCGACCAGAACCAGAAACCTCGGCCGCCATACCTCGATCACGCCACGTGCCGTCGCCGACGCGCCGACGTTGCCAATGCCATGCAGCGACGCCACCGCCATCCGAACCGACCCCAGGGAGGCGATGTGGACATCCTCGCCAGCCGTGCGAACGACCTCGCAGTTGGCCTGACCCACCGCCGCCAGGACGGCGGCCTTCTCCTCCGTCAAGGCCGTCAGAACGACAACATCAACCTCCTGAGACGAGCGCAACCCTTCCACGGTCACACCCACCATTGTCGTGATGAAACAGCCATTCACGAACGCGGAGACTCCATGGGATGACCGGACGATCCACCTTATGGGCGGCGACCATCCTCGAATTTCCTGCTGGATGGGAGGGCTGTCCGTGTACGGGCTGGTGACTGCCGCGGTCAGGCCACTGTCAGCGCCCCTGTCACGTGGATCACCAGAGATGATGACGTCATCGAGACTGAGAATCCACCGGCAGGGCGAGGAAGCGTTGCGGTTCGACCAGCCGGGTGAGCCAGGCCACGGTGGCGCTGTGTTCGGCGAAGCCGCCGGGAAGCTCCTCGGCCCTTACCTCCCAGACGTGCCCGGCCGTGACCATCGTCGAGGTCCGGTGCCAGCCGCCGACCTTGAGCGGCAGCAGATACCGGTCGATCTCG
>JBIOYB010000071.1:0-3706 GCA_044869915.1 Allorhizocola sp. | reverse complement strand
GCCGTGAAGCTGGCCCGGAAGGGCGCGGTGATCGTCGTGGGGCGGCCGGATCAGCCGGGCGTGCCGTTGCTCGCGCACCGCCCGATGGTGGACGGGCGGGTCACTGCCTACGTGTGCCGGGGGTTTGTCTGCGACCGCCCGGTGACGACAACTGTCGAACTTGCGACAGTACTGACTTAACGGGCGATTCGGACAAATATGGCTAGGCTCATTGTTCATGGCTGGCCTTGCCGCACTACTGAGCTTCGGCTCCGACCGCACCACGACCCAGACGCTTGAAGCCCTCTCGAAAGCGCTCGAACCGCGCGGTGCCGACGCCACCGCCGCCCGCTGCGGCGCGGCCAGGCTGCTCATCCGCGCCGCCCTGCCCAAGGTCCACGAAGCCGACGGCACGACCGTCATCGTCGACGGCCTCGCCGAGACATCGATCCTGATCGCCCGCCACACCGCGCTGGGGCCGACCGGGCTGCTGCACGGCCAGCACCCGTACGCCCTGATCCTGGCGGACCAGGACGGCATCGTCCTCGCGCGCCACCTCGACGGCCCGCCGCTCTACTACGCTCGCACCCCGGGCGCGGTCGTCATCGCCAGCGAACCCGCCGCGCTCGTCAGCGCGGGCATCCCCGCCACGCCCAACCCGCAGGTCGTCGAGCGCTTCCTGGCCTCCGGCGCGTGCGACGACGTCCCGGCCACATTTTTCGACGCCATCCGCCGGGTCCTGCCCGGCCAGGTGGTGGAGGTCGGCCGGCACACCGACGGCTGGTCGATCCGCGCACACCCGTGCGCGGTCATGCCCCGCTCGGTAGGCTCCGCCCAGGCCAGGGGGGTCGGGCAACCGGTGCCGCCCCTGCCCATGCCGCGCGGCGAAATCGATGTCGACGGGTTCCTTTCCGATCTCGGCGAGCCGGTCCCGCGCCTGGCCGACTACGCGCTCTGGGCCACGGCCCGCGCCGCCGGTGGCGAGATTGACCTATTGCCCGCCAACGGATCCGGCGGATATCTGTCCAGATTGGCCGATCGGATCGCGACCCGCTATGGCGTGGCCCTGCGGCCCGCGCAACCCTGGCCGTCGGTGCCCCTGGCCGAGGTGCTGCAACGGATCCGGCCCGCGATCGCCGAGGCGCTGCTCTATCCCCGCTATGGGCACACCGATTATGCCGCACTGGCAACCCTTTCGAGCCCGCGCTCCGCCCAACCGCTCGAGCTGGAACAGATTTGGCGACTGTATCTGGTGCAGCGCTGGGCCCGAGCGCACGCCGGCGAACCAAAACCCTTGCCCACGCCCAGAGTTTCCCCCACCCCCGTGCGGGGCTGGCAGCGGCATCCACTCACGACAGAGGGTGCCACGCCCGGCGTCGCCTGGCACGTATCCGAATTCGTCAACGGCGCCGACAAGCCTGCCAGACAGGCATTGCGCCAGCCCTGGCTGCTGATCGTCCCGGCCCGCGCGGTCACCATCGGCCGCGGCGAGGCACGCCCGATCTGGGACATCGCGCCCGGCCGCCTCGCCCGCGCACTGGTTCGCTTCGGCGGCCGGATCGGCCACACCGATCCATGGACAATGCAGGTGGCCATCGAGCTTTCCGGCCGGCTCAAGCTCTGCGCCGCTTTGCTTTTCCCTATGCGGTACCGCGAAAGCGCCCGCTGCCTCCACTGCCCCACCGAGTCGGCCGGACCGCCCGCCAGCGTCTCGGTCGTCGGCCCGCCACGCCAGCCCGCCCGTGCCGCCGCCGAGATCGCCAACGAGCTGCGCCGCACCCTCCCGGGCGAGATTTTCGCCACGCTGCGCGGCTGCGCGATCGTGGGCGGGGGCCGGGTGCTCGGCTGGTCGGGCCCGCCGCCCGCGCCCGCCGAACTCCTTGCGCGCCTTGCCGAAGACGCCCACCACACGATGATCGCCTTGGCCGCCCCGGCCCAGGCCGGGCGCAAGACCTCGCGTAAACCCGCCAAACGTCGTTGACCTTAGGATGGGCGCGTGGCACGTACGCATACCGGACTCCCAGTCGTCGGCATGATCGGCGGCGGCCAGCTCGCGCGCATGACCCATCAGGCGGCCATCGCGCTCGGGCAGTCGCTGCACGTGCTGATCGCCGACCCCGAGGACGCGGCGGCGCTCGTGGCGCCCGAGGTCAGCCAGGGCGGCCACACCGATCTGGCCGCGCTGCGCGAGTTCGCCAAGGCGTGCGATGTCGTGACGTTTGACCACGAGCACGTGCCGGGCGAGCACATCCGGGCGCTGGCCGCCGAGGGCGTCAAAATCTTCCCGAGCGCGGACGCGCTGCTTTACGCCCAGGACAAGCGCGCGATGCGGGAGCGGCTCGGCGAGCTCGGCTTCCCGATACCGCGCTGGGAGGTCCTGACATCGCTATCGCTGGAGACATTCGGCCTCCCGGCCGTCGTCAAGACCACACGCGGGGGCTACGACGGGCGCGGGGTGTTCGTGGTCCGCGAGGCGAGCGAGCCGCTGCCCGACGTGGACCTGATCGTCGAGGAGCTCGTGCCGCTGCGGCGGGAGCTGGCCGTGCAGGTGGCCCGATCCCCATTCGGCCAGGTCGCCGTCTATCCGGTGGTCGAGACGGTGCAGCGCGACGGGATCTGCGTCGAGGTGCTCGCGCCCGCACCCGGGCTGGAGCCGCAAACCGCCGCCGCCGCGCAGGAGATGGCGATCCGCATCGCGCATTCGCTTGACGTCGTTGGCCTTCTTGCGGTCGAGCTGTTCGAGACACACACCGGCGAGCTGGTCATCAACGAGCTCGCCATGCGCCCGCACAACTCCGGCCACTGGACCATCGAGGGCGCGCGCACGTCCCAGTTTGAGCAGCACCTGCGGGCCGTGCTCGACTACCCGCTGGGCGACACGCGCCCGGCCGCACCGGCGGTGGCCATGGCCAACCTGCTGGGCGGGCCGGCCGGCGGGATGGGCCTCGACGAGCGCGTACACCACATGATGGCCGCCGAGCCGGGGGTCAAGCTTCACCTTTACGGCAAGCAGACCCGGCCCGGGCGCAAGATCGGCCACGTGACCGCGCTCGGCGACGACATGGCCGACTGCCGTGCGCGGGCTGCGCGCGCGGCACACTGGATCCAATATGGACAGTCATCTGGAGAGTCGCTGTGACCGCTGTTGGTGTCATCATGGGTTCGGATTCCGACTGGGCGGTCATGCGCGACGCGGCCATCGCGCTGGAAGAGTTTGGTGTGGCATATGAGGTGCGCGTCGTGTCGGCGCACCGCACGCCGCAGGCGATGCTCGACTACGGTCACACCGCGGCCGAGCGCGGGCTCAAGGTCATTATCGCGGGCGCGGGCGGCGCCGCGCACCTGCCCGGGATGGTCGCGTCGGCCACGCCGCTGCCGGTGATCGGCGTGCCGGTGCCGCTCAAATATCTGGACGGCATGGACAGCCTCCTGTCGATCGTCCAGATGCCGGCCGGGGTGCCGGTCGCCACGGTCTCGATCGCAGGCGCGCGCAACGCCGGGCTGCTCGCCGTGCGCATCCTGTCGGTGGCCGAGTCCACGCTGCAGGCCAAAATGGAGTCATACCAACAATCCCTGGTCGAGCTGGTCGCCGAAAAGGATGCCGCGCTCACGCGCGAAATCTCTTTGCGATAGGCGGCTATGATTACCTCGATCCGTGTGCCGGAGTCGGGGGAGGGTGCTCGCCGTGACCAATGTCGTGCCGCCATCGCTGGATGGGAGCGCAAAC
>JBIOYB010000070.1:0-21416 GCA_044869915.1 Allorhizocola sp. | reverse complement strand
CAGCGCACAGATGAGCCCGAAAGCACCGGCCACGAGGGCCAGACGCTCGTGGGTGGAGATCTCATCCGGGTCAGGGAGATCTCTGGGCCAGCCACGCATGAACCAGGCGTAGCCCGCCACGACGGGTACGAACGCGGCAAGCGGAAGCATGAGCAGCACACGAGCAGGCCGCCTCACCCAAGCGGTGGCGTGGCTGGCCGCCCAGCCCAGCAAGGGTCCGGTGAGAAAGAAGACGAGCAGCGGCAGGACAGCGAGACTCACCCCGTAGAAGAGGGATCCGATAACCCCGTCTTCAACGGCGGAGCCATAGTTGTCTAGGCCGATGAATTCCGGCTTGGTGTCACCAAACGGCCGATGCTTCTGCAAGCTCATCAGCACGAGCTGCATCGTCGGCGCGACCAGCGCCAGCAGCCACACCAACAGAGCCGGGATCAACAGGGCGGCGCCGACGAGGCGAGATACCGGAGTCCTATTCACACGGGGCACTCTAGCCACCGTCAACAACGCCTCGCCTGGGGCGGCTTGGCGATGCTCACGTGATGCTCGAGCCGGGGTTGGTTTAGTGCACGCATGACTAAGACTGTTGTGGTGACCGGCGGCGGCACGGGCATCGGCCGCGCGACGGCGCTCGCCTTCGCCCGCGCGGGCGTGTCCAAAGTGCTCATCACCGGGCGCCGACGGGAGCGCCTCGACGAGGTGGCCGACCTGCACCCGGCCATCACGCCGGTCGTGGCCGATGTCGCGACCGACGCGGGCGCCGACGCCGTCGCCGACGCCGTGAGCGGCGGCCTGGATGTGCTGGTCCACAACGCGGGCATCCACCGGCGCGCACCCGTCGACCTCATCGACGTCGACGCGGCACGGGAGGTGTTCGCCGTCAACGTGCTCGGGCCGATCATCCTCACGAAACGGTTGCTCCCGCTGTTGCGCAGCCCGGGCGGCAACATCGTGTTCGTGTCCAGCGTCGCGGGGCAGCGCCCGGCGCCCACCGAATCGGTATACGCGGCAAGCAAAGCGGCGGTCGACAGCCTCACCCGCACATGGGCGGCCGAACTCGCGCCCAAGGGCATCCGGGTCAACGCGGTCGCGCCGAGCCTCGTGCGCACGGAGGTCTTCGAGACCAGCGGCGGGATGACCCCCGAGCAGGTGGACATGCTGTTCGAGCACGCGGCCAAGCAGATCCCGCTCGGGCGCACCGGCGAGCCCGAGGACGTCTCGCTCTGGATCACCCGCCTGGCCGATCCGGCGAGCTCCTGGGTGACCGGCCAGATCATCGTCACGGACGGCGGCTGGACCCTGCAGTGAGGCGGGGTGGGCGCACGCGCCCACCCCGGCTCCTACCGGATGCGCGACGCTTCGCTCTTGACCTGCACCGGTCCGATCCAGGGCGAGCCGTCGTCGAGGTCGATAACGGTGTAGGCGGTCGTGTCGAAACTGTTGCGGGTGAACCTGCCCAGATGAAGCGCGTTGAGCGAGCCCACCGCGTTGCCGTTGCCGTCCAGATAGGCATAGTGCGTGATCCAGAACGAAAACGCGTTGCCCCGCCCCACGTTCCAGACGCCGCGCGGCGACAGCCGGGGCGGTCTGCTGACACAGGCCAGCAGATGGTCCGGCGAAAGCGTGCAGTCGAGATACACGTGGCTCGGTGGGTCGGCGTCGTAGATCGTCACGTGCATGTCCCACAGGCCCACCAGATCCGACTCACGCGGCGTCGCCGACGCCGGGACGGTGCCCAGCCCCAGCAGCACGAGCACCACGACCGCCAGCGCACCGGCCACCCGGGTCCTAAGTGGAGAATTCATGCGCACCAGCGTGAGGCGGACCTATCGAGCGCCGCTCAAGTGCCGATTCAGTGCCGGTTCCTAGGCTCGGCACCGCAACCACCCGTCAACCGGAGGTGTGCCTTGACCGAAACTCTGGCCGTGTATCCCTTCAGCGGCTCCTCATACCGTGGGCCGGATCCGGCCTATGCGAAGCTGCGCGTGGACCAGCCGGTGGTCAAGGTCCACACTCAGGGCGGCGTCGACGCCTGGCTTGTGACACGCTACGAGGACGTGCGGGCGCTGTCCGCCGATCCGCGGCTGAGCCGCGCGGCGGCCTGTGGCGAGGGCGCGCCGCGCATCGGCGGCACCATGCACACCACCCCGGAGATGATCATCTCGCTGGAGGGGGCCGAGCACAACCGGCTGCGCAAGCTCGTGGCGGGCGCGTTCACGTTGCGGCGCATCGAGCAGATGCGGCCGCAGGTGCAGGCCGTCGTGGACGAGCTGCTGGATGACATGCGGCAAAAGGGCGGGCCGATCGACATCGTGCAACAGCTCTGCCTGCCCCTTCCGCTGACCGTCATCGGGGAGCTTTTGGGGGTACCGCCAAAGGATCTGCAATCTTTTGAAAAGACCGCCCGTGCTTTCGCGACGGTCGACGAGCGCGCCGGCGGGGAGGCTTCCCTGGCCGCGCTTGGCAAACTGGCCGAATACATCACCGGCCTGATCGCCGACAAGCGGGCCAATCCGGCCGAGGACATGCTTTCGGAGCTGATCACCGCGCGCGACCAGGGCGACCGGCTCAGCGAGCAGGAGCTGGTGACCTTCGGCTTCACGCTGATCGGGGCGGGCTTCGACACGACCGCGTGCCAGCTGGCCAACACCATCCTCGCGCTGATCGAACACCACCGCGACCAGTGGGACTGGATGGTCGCCGACCCGAGCCGCGTCGGCACCGCGGTCGAGGAGATGCTGCGCCACGTCAACCTGTTCGCCACCGACACGACCGGCTTCCCGCGCGTGGCCGTCGCCGACATCGAGGTCGCCGGAGTCACCATCCGCGCGGGCGACGCCGTGCTGCTCGCGCTGTCGTCGGCCAACCGCGACGAGACCGTGTTCCCGGAGCCGGAGCGGATGGACCTGGCCCGCACGCCCAACCCGCACCTGTCCTTCGGCCACGGCGTGCACTACTGCCTCGGCAAGCACCTGGGGCGCATGGAGATGGAGCTCGTGTTCGAGGGCCTGATCCGCCGCTTCCCGGGGCTGCGCCTGGCCGTGCCCGAGTCCGAACTCCCTTGGTACCAAGGCGAAATCAACCACATGCTCAAGGCCCTCCCGGTCACCTGGTAGGCCTTGTTTGGACCGACCCCTTCCGCCGCACAGGCGGGGCCGCTTTCCCCGAGCGGCCCCGCCACCCAACTCGAAGCGGCTAGCCTGGGTGGGTGCACGTCGTGTCGTGGCCGTCCTCCGTGACGGGTCTGCACGAGGCCGCCGCGCTGGCCAAACGGCTGGCCGACGACCACGGGGTCACGTGCGCCGTGACGTTGCAGGGCGACCGGGTCGTGCTGCGGATCAGCCCTTCGGGAAGGGATTCGGCCGAGGCCGAGGCTCGATCCCCAGCTCGCGGCTCACCCGCTCCTCGATCCCGGCCTGGTTGTGCGCCCAGAGCTGGTCGTTGAGCACGTATAGCGGGAGGTGCGTGGCGATCTCCCGCGCGATCAGCCCGCTGCCCTGCTCAAATGGGATGTCGGTCCGCGTCTCGACACGATAGTGATGCGACAGGTTGCCGCCCACCGGGCGGGGCACGCTATGATCCGGACAGTCTTGTCCGGTTAGCGTGAGGAGGCGGACCGGCACATGAAACTGTCGATGGTCGCACCGGAGCTGCGGCGCGCGGTCCGCCGAGTCCCGCGGATGCCGTTGCACCGCGCGTGGGTCCGCCGCCTCGCCCGACTCCTCACCCGCCACCTGCCCGCCACAAGGACGCCGGGCGTCACCGTCGAACGGGCCCCGGGCCTGCGGATCTACCGCCCGGAAACCCGCCGCGGCGACGCCGCCCTCCTGTGGATCCACGGCGGTGGACTGGTCATCGGTGGCCCCGCCCAAGACCACCGGCTCTGCGGCGAGACCGCACGGGAACTCGGCATCGTCGTCGTGTCGGTCGCCTATCGCCTTGCCCCCGAACACCCCTTCCCCGCCGCCCTCGACGACTGCCACGCGGGCTGGATCTGGCTGCAGCGGCAGGCCGGCCGGCTCGGCGTCGACCCGTCGCGCGTGGCGATCGGCGGCCAGAGCGCGGGCGGCGGACTCGCGGCCTGCCTCGCACAGCGCCTGCACGACACGGACGGGCCAAAACCGTTGGCACAATGGCTCTTTTGTCCCATGCTCGACGACCGCACCGCGGCACGGCGAGACCTCGACGCCATCGACCACCGCATCTGGAACAATCGGCTCAACCACTTCGGCTGGCGTTCCTACCTCGCGACCGAGCCCGGTTCCCCGGCCGTGCCGCCCTACGCGGCCGCCGCCCGCCGCGAAGACCTCACCGGCCTCCCGCCTGCCTGGATCGGGGTGGGCGACATCGATCTGTTCCACGACGAGGACCTCGACTACGCCGAGCGCCTGCGCACCGCGGGAGTGGACGCGACTCTGCGCGTCGTGCCACGCGCCCCGCACGGCTTCGAAGCCTGGGCCGCCGGCACCGCCCTCGCCCGCGACCACCTCACCGCAGCCCGCGCCTGGCTGGACCAAGCCCTCGCAATCCCCCGCACCGGCGTCTCTGCGCCGCGCAGCGGGGACGATATTGTGGAGCGGTGACGGATCCACGGCAGGCGCTGGACCGGCTTCGCCAGGCGGCGAACGCCGGCGACCTGGCCGCGCTATGCGGCCGCTATGGAGTCACGCTCCTGGTGGCATTCGGCAGCACGGTCCGCGACGACCCCCACCCGGGCGACCTCGACCTGGCGACCCGCTTCAGCACAGACTCGCCCGACGTCCTGGGCTTCCTCGACGAGATCTCGTCGATCGCGGGCACCTCACAGATCGACCTGATGGACCTCGCCCGAGCCCGGCCCGTTGCCAAGGAGCGCGCGCTCGTCGGCGGGATTCCCCTGGTCGAGATCGAGGCCCGCGCCTTTTCCCGGGCACAGCTCGCCGCCATCATGGAGCGCCTCGACACCGACTGGCTACGCCGCATGCAACTGGACCTGATGGCGCGATGACCATTGATCCCGAGATCGTCCAAGAACGACTGGTCCTGATGACCGCGCTCCTGTCCGACCTGGATGGGGTGGGCGAGGTGACCGCCGATCGGCTCGAGCGCGAACGGCTGATTCGTCACGCGGTCGAGCGGATCGTCACGCAGCTGGTCGACCTCGCCGTGTCGATCAACAGCCACATCATCGCTTCGACCAAAGGCCAGGTGCCGGCGACTTATCGGGAGTCGTTCAAGGCAGTCGCTGACCTCGGCGTAATCGAGCATGATCTTGCCGCGGAGCTGGCACCCAGCGCCGGCCTGCGCAACATCCTCACGCACGAGTACATCACCGTTGATCTGCGCATCCTTGCCCGGTCCGTCCCCATCGCGGCCGCCCTCTACAAGCGCTACACCAACGCGGTCGCGAAGTTTGTCCTGGCCGCCGGCGCATGACCTGACGTTGGTCGGTGGCCGGGGCGAGGACGTTCACGCGAATCGCTGTGAGGCGCGACCGACGGAGTCGCCCATCGGGCACCTGGCCCGGAAACCCGCCAGGCACGCAGGGCACGCTCGATCTCTTCGGCTGAGGCCTCCGGATTCAGCCGCTTCAAAGGGTTTCGCTGCGCTTGCCCGCCGAACTCATACATGTCGAGGGCAAGGCGCAACTTTGGCGGCCGGCGACCGCGTGGGCACCCGCTAAGTCTGGCCGGGCGGATCATCTGGGCTTGCGGAGTCGTCGGCCGGGTCGCTCGCTACCTCCGCTCCGCGGGCGAGGAGGGCGGCCAGGGCTGCGAGGGCGAGGATGGCGATGGGCAGAATGAAGGTGGCGCGCATGGCGGGTTCGAGCGTCTTTCTGTATGCAGGCATCCGCTGCCGCAACCGCTTGGAGGGCGCGGTATCCGGTCCGTCGTTGACGAGCTCTGGTCCGCCCGCTTGATCGGCAATTGCCGCCAGATCGGCCTCGATGGCCCGATCACCAGCAAGCTCCGCCAAGGGTCTGGCTGCGGCAAATACCCACGCCTCGGTCTCATGAAGCACAAGATGGGGCAGGAAACTTGAGTGGTTGATCTGCGCCCGCATGGCACCCTCCACATGCGACACCCGCTCATAGGCGTCACCTTGGGGGCGATCCCTCATCCCTGGCGCATCCAACAGAAAACCGTAGTAGTCCAAGACGATTTAGGCTTCACGCCTCGGGCGACCGCCAAGAAGGTTCTTCTGCCAAAGTTCACCCAACGAGTATTCATCGAGCCATTCGACGAGGCGAGCGGGGTCGGGCCGGGTGAAGGTCGATGCTCCATGTTCCCGTTCGACCACGATCAGATCACCGAGCTCGAACTGGTCCATGAGCGTCACCGATTGGGTAGCGATAACCACCTGGCTACTTGTCGCGGCTCCCCGAAGCATGTCCGCCAATTGGACGATCGCATATGGGTGCAAGCCAAGCTCGGGTTCATCAAGGACGACAATCCGCGGCAGCGAGGATTGCAGAAGCAGCGTAGCGAGACAGACAAAACGGAGCGTGCCATCCGACATCTGATGAGCCGAGTAAACGGTGTCTGAATCGGCCTGCCGCCACCGGAGGCGAATCTCGTCGCGTTGCTCGGGCTTGAGAACGAAGTCGCGGAAGAATGGGGCCACCTGTCTGATGGCTCCTTCGATCCGACGATAGGCGGCCGCATCGGATCGGCGCATCGCCCATAGGACCGGCGCGAGGTTACGCGCATCGGCCTGCAATGTTTGGTTGTCCGCCGTCGGATGGAGCCCTTTGACCGGCGCGTTCCTGCTCGTGTCGTGGAAGTGAAAGACTCTGCAACCGCTGAGCAGCTCCGCGACATCGGACGCGACCGAAGGTTGCCCCTGCTCAGCTGCTTCGTCAAGCAGTTTGCTCTCACGGTGACCCCTGCCGAGACGCTGGCTGTCGCCGTGGTGATGAATGACCTCGGCCGCGAAGATCAGCCGATTGTCCGCCGTGTCCTCCAGAAGGGCGTTGTACGAGTTCATCCCCCGCTCGACTCCGATGTGTATCGAACGAGCGCCACTTGGCTGATGCACTAGAGCGGATGCGCCACCATCGCGCTCGACCGCGTATTGGAGTTCATGGTCGACGATTCGACCGAGCAGCTCCATCGCGCGAATGAAATTGCTCTTGCCGGAGCCATTTGCACCCACTAATGCATTGAGGTCACGGAGCTTGACGCGGGCATCTTTGATCGATGTGTAGCCCTTGATCGTGACGGCGTCAATACCCTGCTGCATACGTTCACAATACGTGGTCCTCAAGCGGTGGTTTCGGTGTCGCCTCGGGTGTCCTGCGGGCGGGCAAGGAGGGCGGCCAGGGCTGCGAGGGCGAGGATGGCGATGGGCAGGATGAGGGTGGCGCGCATGGCGGGGATGTAGGCATCGTAGAAGGTTTTCAGGGCGACCTGCTCCAGCGCCGGCCGGATGGACACGGGGATGGAGTCGGGCAGTTGGCTGCCGGTCTGGCCGACGCCGACCTCGAGGCCTCGTGCGGTGGGCCCGCCGGCGGCCGCGTGGTCGAAGCCCTCGATGAAGCGGTTGCGGAAGCTCATCGGCAGGGCGTCGGCGTTGGCCCGTGCCGACGCGGGCAGGTGGGCGGCGATCTGCGACTGCAGGAGCGCGCCGACCGCGGCGGAACCGAGCACGGCGCCGATCTGGCGGGCGGTGTTCATCAACCCGGACGCGGCGGAGGCGGACTCGGGCCGGACGTCGCGCATGGCGATGCTCTGCAGGGGCGCGAACGTCATGCCCAGCCCGAAGCCCGCGACCACGAGACCGATGATGAGCTGCTGTCGGTCGAAATACAGGCGCGTGGCCCATAGCACGAGCGCGATCCCGCCCGCCCACAGGATGAGGCCGATGACGAGGGCGTCCCGGCCACCGTACCGATCGGCGAGCCGGCCGGCGAAGGGCGCGCTCGCGACGGAGGCGAGTGACATGGGCGCCAGGATGAGGCCGGCCTGCAGTGCCGACAGGTTCAGCACCGACTGCAGGAAGATGACCAGCGGCAGGAACAGGCCGAGCATGCCGAACGAGATGGCCGCCACGACCCCGCTCATCACGGCGAAGTTGCGGTCGCTGAACATGCCCGCGCGCTGCCGCCATAGGAACGCGCCCAACAGCGCGACGCCCACCCCTAGGGCCGCGAGGGTGGCCGGATCCCAGCCGCGCGACGGGCCCTCGATGAGTCCAAAGCAGACGGACAGCAGGGCGAGCGACACCGTCGCCGCGCCAAGCCCGTCCAGCGGGAGCCGCCGGTGATGGCTGATCGCGGGAAGGATACGCGCGGCGAGGGCCAGCGTCACCACGCCCACCGGGACGTTGACGTAGAAGATCCAGCGCCAGTCGAACGCCGTGACGAGCCAGCCGCCGAGCGCCGGGCCGGCGATGGTGGCCAGTCCCGCGACCGCTCCCCATATGCCGAATGCTGTACCGCGGCGGCGTACCGGAAAAGTGATGGTGAGAATGGCCAGGGTCTGCGGCGTGAGCATGGCGCCGCCGACACCTTGCGCCACCCGGGCCGCGATCAGCTGGGCCGGGCTCTGGGCCAGACCGCACACTGCCGAGGCGACGGTGAACACCGCGAGCCCCAGCAGGAACAACCGCTTGGGCCCGAACCGATCCCCTAACCGCCCGCCCACGATGAGCAGCGACGCGTAGGCCAGCGTGTAGGCGTTGACGATCCACAGCACCTGGTCGAGGGTCGCGCCCAGCCCGGCCGTCAACCGCGGCACGGCGATGTTCACGATGGTGGTGTCCAGCAGCACGGCGAACAAGCCCAGGCACAGCACCGCCAGCACGCGCCACGGCGCCGGCGCCCCGGCGGACGGATCTGCCAGGGCGCCAACGCTTTCCGTGGCGGCTACTCGAGGTCGTGACCGCACCGGCGCCTCCTCCGGCCGAGCTGCCTCGGCCCAAGGTTGTTACCCGGCACGCCTGCGGGCTGCTTGCCCGCCGCGGATCCGGTGACCGTGTTGTCGTGACGCGTCAAGGCCGATGCGCTCGTGGGCTCGCCCGCCCCGGCGGCCGGCTTGTGCGCGCCGATCGCGTTTGCCGCGGCAAACCCGCGTCCCGCCGCCGTCGCCTCCTCCGTGGGCGCGAAGAACACGTTGGGCTCCAACTCCGACAGGGGGATGTCGGTGTTCAACGCGATGATCTGCGCCAGCGTCTTGCGATGGTCGATGCCGAAGTTGCTGCGAAGGTAGGGCTGCAACGGATCGTTGCCGTAGAAGAACCGGTCGCCGTCGCGTGCCGCGGTGAACTGGTCCCGCCAGATCGCCCGCTGCAGCTCGCCCATGTCGGAGTTGGCCACGTGCCGCTCCGCCACCATGCCGGTGAAGGCGTCCAGATTGGACACCGAACCGTAGATGGCCTTGAGCCGCGCCGCCAGCGAGCACCGCTTGACCACACGGACCGCGTTGTCGGCTTCGACCGTGGTCGGGTTGCCCTCGCGGTCAAACAGCGCCACGATGTCGAGGCAGTTCGGGTCGTTGATCTCGTTGCCACGGGTGAGCAACGGGTCGACCGGGAACGACTCGGTGGACTCGCCGGTGATGGCCGTGAACGACGTCTTCGACGCCAGACCGTAGGCGTTGCGCATCTGGTTGTAGCTCGGCATGCCGTGGTCGCGGCCGCGCTGGATGTCGATGGCGCCCAGGTCGATCACGCCGTTGAAGCACTCCGGCAGCGTCGGCCCGTCGAGGCACTCGGGGTTGCCCGACACCGGCACCTTGAACAGCACGCTGCGCAGCTGGTTGTCGATCATCTCGTCGTTGTTGTATTGCGGCTCAAGTCCGATCCCCTGCATGATCGGGCCCAGCTGGATCTGCTGCACCAGCTCGGGGTTGAAGAACGCGACGTTGAGCGGCACGCCGATGGCGATCTCGTCGCCCTCGACCGTCACCTCGACGCCCTGCGCCTCGAGTGCGTCGAGCGTCGCCTGCGAGTAACGATCGGCGTCGGTCTCGATTTCCAGCTCGCCGTGGATGAAGCTGTGCGCCCGGTAGCCGGTCGTGGCGAACTCGTGCGACAGCGACGGATCCATGCCGGGGTTGTATCCCCGGTACGACGGCAGCGTCAAGCCCATCGCCGGCAGGAATTCGGTGTACGTGATGTACTGCTGCTCGGCGATCACGACGGCCCGCGCGATCTGGAACTTGTTTTGGTTCGACATCGAGCTGGGCAGCATTGACACGATCCGGTTGTGCTCGCGAGCAAACAGGGTGTGCGTCGCGGTGAGCGCGGCGTTTTCGTTGGAGCGCACGTCGCCCGCCACGACCGCCCGGTTGGGGTTGGCCAGCAGCCGGCCGTCGATGGCCACTGTCGGCGCCGCCGCCGCGTTGCCACGGCTGTCCCGCCGGGGCAGATAGTTGTTGGGCAGCAGCAGGCGGGCCCCGTTGTTGTCCGGGTTGCCGTCCACCGAACCCTCGCGCAGCCAGTCGAGCCGCGCGTCGCTCGCACCATACACCGCTTCCGCGTCGATGAACGCGGTCATCGTGTCGACGTGCTGCCGTGCGTTGCTCACGCCTGTGCCCGGCGCGGCCGCGGACCGCACGAACGGCACGTTGCCGAGGCTGTTGCGGAACTCCTCCAACGGGTCCGTCGCGCTGAACGGGATGTTGGCCGTCGTGCCGTTTTCCTGACGCAACCCGAAGGTGTGGTCGAGGAACTGGCCCCAGACGAAGCCCCACTGCGACACTCCGCGCTCCGAGAACACGTTGACGTGGGTGTCATTGAAGACGCGGTTGGACACGTTGCGCGCGTCCGGCCCGCCCACCGGTTGGCTGCGCCCGTCGGTGTACCTGACACCGCCTATGCGCAGGTACAGGTCTCCGGCGGCGCCGGCGCGCGGCGAAAGCAGATTGTTGTTGACGCCGTTGAGGCTCTGTACCTCCCAGACGCCCAGGATCGGGGCGTCGGAGACCCCGCCGTCATCCGCGGCGGCGGAGCTGGAAAGGCCGATCGCTCCCACGACAGCGAGGGCCGCGAAGGCGCCAAGCAGGGTTCTCCTCCTTGGTCGCCTGATGCGCGTGAAGGCATGCATTGCCTGTCACACTCCTCTCCCATCTCGACCGTCCTTACGACGATCGAAGTGGGAACATGATGTACCCCCGCGAACAACTATTCAATAGAAGGATGTAAACGCGTTACACTATTTCGTTCATGTTACGCACACCGTTCCCTTGGGGGGACGGAAATCCCTTAAGGGTGCCAGGCACGCGTGACGATGGCATGACTGTCCGCTGTGGATGGAAGGGCGCCGAAGACGCCTGGCCAGTCGCCGGTCAGACGCGTGGCGCAGAAGGCGTCCGCGACCGCGGGCGGCGCGTGCCGCACGAGCAGCGAACCCTGCAGGCACACGGCCATCAGGGCCGTCGTGCGGCGCGCGGTGGACTCCCCCAGCTCCGTGAGCTCCTTTTCCAGCCGCCGCACCGCCGCGTCGAGCCGGGCGTCGGCGCCCTGCGAGAGGGCGAGCTCGTCGTGGAACGCCGCGACGCTTTCGGGCTGCTTGGCCATGGCGCGCAACGTGTCCAGCGCGATGACGTTGCCCGATCCCTCCCAGATCGAGTTGAGCGGCGCCTCGCGATAGAGCCGGGGCAGGCCGCTGTCCTCCACGTAACCGTTGCCGCCCAGGCACTCCAGCGCCTCGGCCGCGACCATCGGCCCGCGCTTGCACACCCAGAACTTGGCCACCGCGGTCGCCAGCCGTCCAAACGCGACCTCCCCGCGATCGACCGCCGCCGCGAGGCGCAGCGCCAAAGCCGTGGCCGCCTCCGATTCGACGGCCAGATCGGCCAGCACCACCCGCATCAACGGCTGATCGGCCAGCAGGGCACCGAAAGCGCTGCGGTGATGGGCATGGTGTGCCGCCTGCACGACCGCCGCGCGCATCAACCCCGCCGATCCCACCACGCAGTCGAGCCGCGTCATCTGCACCATGTCGATGATGGTGGGCACGCCGCGCCCCTCGGGCCCGACCCGCCACGCGACCGTGCCGTCGAACTCCACCTCCGACGAGGCGTTGGACCTGTTGCCCAGCTTGTCCTTCAGCCGCTGGAGGCGGAACACGTTGCGTGTGCCGTCGGGCAGCACGCGCGGCACCAGGAAGCAGGTGAGCCCGCCCGGCGCCTGCGCCAACACCAGGAACAGGTCGCTCATCGGCGCGGAGCAGAACCACTTATGCCCTGTCAGCAGGTAGTGCCCGTCGCTGGACAGGACGGCACGGGTGGTGTTGGCGCGCACGTCAGACCCGCCCTGCTTCTCGGTCATCGCCATCCCGGCGATCAGGCCCTTCTTCTCCAAGGGCGGGCGCAATCCGAAGTCGTACTCCCGGCTGGCGAGCCCATCCACATACATGGACGCGAGCGAAGGCTCACGCCGCAGCGCAGGCACAATGGCATAGGTCATCGACATCGGACAGCCGTGCCCGGCCTCGATCTGCGCGCCCAAATAGGCGGCGGCCGCGCGCCCCACATGCGTGCCCGACACCCACGGCGCCGCGTGCGCCCCCGCCCGCACCGCGTTGGCCATCAGCTCGTGCCACGCCGGGTGGAACTCGACCTCGTCGAGGCGATGACCATATCGGTCGTGGGTGCGCAGGACGGGCGGATAGGCGTGCGCCAGCCGCGCCAGCTCCTGGGCGTGCGCCGATCCGGCGTAATGCCCGAGCTCGTGCTGCCGCTCGCCGCCGTAGAGCGCGACCCCCTCGACCAGCGCCCGGTCGGTCGCGAACGCGTCATAGCCGACCAGCGGGGTCGCCTGATTGAAGACTTCGTGTGTCGTACCCACAAAAGAAATATACGGATGCGGCCGGATCAGGAGGGGATCCGACCGCATCCGGGATTGGAGGGTTATTTACATGGTGCTTGGCCGTGGGGTCTCGTTGCCGAACGCGAAGAAGCTGTGCCACAGAGCGTTGCCGACAAAGCTGGACCGGTTCGACAGCGACACCCGCACGTCGGCCTCGGCACCGCGGGTGAAGGCGATGATGTCGTCGTCGCCGTCGCGGTCCACGTCACCCGTGGCGGGCAGGTTGGTGCTGGGCGCGAAGCTGCCATTCCACAGCACGCCGTTGCCGACAAACGAGCTGCCGTTGGACGTCGCGACATACACGTCCGCCGCCGGCCCGCGGGTGAACGTGGCGATGTCGTCACGCCCGTCGCCGTTGAAGTCGCCGATGGCGGGCAGCTCGTCCCAGAAGCAGAAGCTGGTGTGCCACAGGGCGCTGTTGTTGTGGGTGCTGCCGTTGGACAGCGCGATGTACACGTCACCGCTCGTGTCGCGGGTGAACGTGATGATGTCGTCGCGGCCATCGCCGTTGACGTCGCCGATCGCCGGGTACTCGTCGCCCGCCGCGAAGAACGTGTGCGTCAGCACCGGGTTGCCAAACGCGTTGCTACAGTTGGACAGGGCCACGAACACGTCGGCGGTGCTGCCCCGGGTGAAGATGATGATGTCGTCGCAGCCGTCGCCGTTGTGGTCGCCGATGCCCGGGATCTGCATGCCGGACACGAGGTTGCTGTGCCACCGGACGCCGTTGCCGCTAAACGCCGTGCCCGTCGACAGGGCCACGTAGACGTCCGCGGTCGAGCCCCGGGTGAACGTGGCGATGTCGTCGCGCCCGTCGCGGTTGAAGTCGCCGGTCAGCACGACCTCCTCGCCAAAACCGAAGCTGCCGTGCCACCCGACACCCGTGCCGGTGAACGACGTGCCGTTGGACGGCGACACGAACACGTCACCGGTGTTGCCCATGGTGAACGTGGCGATGTCGGCCCGCCCGTCGCCGGTGAAGTCCGACTTCGGCGTGCTGATGGCCGACTCGATGACGCCGTGGTTGAGCAGGGTCCCGCCGATGTTGACGGTGGTGCCGCCGCGCGTGGCCCATCCCTCGCGCTCGTTCGTGCCCGCGAAGAACGTCCAGCCGCCGAACGTGTGGTTGTTGATCGGGATCGGGGTGTCGCCCCAGTAGGAGCTGAAGTGCGTGTGCGGGCCGGTGGAGAAGCCGCCACACGACACGTCGTTGCTGATGTTGCCAAGGAAGGAGCCGCGCGGCAGCCAGGCCCCGCCCGGGTTGACATTGTTGGCCAGGTGATAGTAGTCGGTGGAGAATCCGGTCGCGTGATAAACCCTTACCCAGCCGGGGTTTCCGGGCTGCGAGCACATGGCGAAGGTCGCGCCCGCGCCGGCCGACAGGACCCTGCCGTCTCCACCGGCAAGGTCGACGGCTTCGCGCGTGGCCTGGTGCGGGCCGCTGGTCAGCGCCCAGCTCTGGCCGACCGCCCACGGCAGCGACAGCCCGGTGTAGGGGTCGTTGGGCGCGGCCTGGATACCGATGCCGCCGGCGTCCTTCTTGGGCGCCAGCAGGTCGCTTTCAATGGTGGTCAAGACCGACGTGGGTGCGTCGTCGCGCAGGGCTGCGAACTCGGAGCTGAACTCGAGGCCGACCCGCCATTTGGCGCCCGTGCGCTGGGCGACGTACAGCCAGGCCTTGGGATAGTCGTGGGAGTTTGGTGCCGGGTGGAGCACCGCCGAGCCGAACGCCCAGCGTCCGGTGCGGTCGGTGCGCATAACGTAGTGGCTGTTGGTCTCGGCCGAGTCAAGGACGCTCACGCCGCGCACCGCCAGGCCGACTGCCTGGGACAGGCCCGCTGGATCCGATGGGCCCGCCGATACCGCCGGGGCGGGGACGGTCAACGCCACTGCCGCGCCGAGCGTGGCGACGAGCACGAGGCGTCCCCCGAAAAAGGAAGAACTCATAGCCGTCGATCCTGGTCGCGACGGCTAAACGAAAACTACGCGGAAACTACGCGCAGCCGGTAGAGGACATGGGGCCGTAGCGGATGACCAAGCGGGATCCTCGGATGGCCGAAGTCGTCGGCGGGGTCGTGTGTCATGCCGAGCCGCTGCATCACCCGCTGCGAGCGGACGTTGGTCTCGGACGTGAACGACACGATCTCACGTAGGCCCGCGATGTCAAACCCGAACGCGGTCGCCGCCCGAGCGGCCTCGGTCGCGTATCCGTGCCCCCAGGCCGCGCGGGTCAGGCGCCAGCCGACCTCGACCGCCGGGGTGAAGCGTGCCTCGAACGTGACCGGCTGCAGCCCGGTGAATCCGACGAACTCGCCCGTGGCCAGCACCTCGACCGCCCACAGGCCGAAGCCGTGCCGGTCGAAGTTTTCCTCGATCCGCCCGACCATGGTGTCGCTCTGCTGCCTGGTCAAGGGGGCCGTGAAGTGCTCCATCACCTCGGGATCGGCGTTCATGGACGCGAATGGCGCAAGGTCGGTCTCGCGCCAGCCGCGTAGCAGCAATCGTTTGGTTTGGATGCCTGTGCCCGGAATCACCCGGACATACTAAGGGATCGCCCGGCGTCGTCTGGACTGAGCGATCTTTGAAAGCACGCTCTTCGCTTTCAAAGATCGTGAGGGAAGACGACGCCTTAAGGGGCGATCCCCGCGCGTTGCTTGGCACGCGCCAAGGTTGTCGGTTTTGCACCCGGACCGGGACGCGGCGCCACTTCCCGTGGTTTGAGATCGGCGTGACCGTCCGCACAGGACAGTCGCACGGAGACCGGCGCGCCGCAGTCGCGGTGGGCGATCTCGACCGGGGCGCCCTCGGCATCGGCCAGGTAGCGGTCGCCCCACTCGAGGACCGCGACCAGGACGGGATAAAGATCAAAACCCTTCTGGGTGAGGCGATATTCGTGGCGCAGGCGCGCGCCGGGCTCGCGATATGGCACGCGGCGCAGGATGCCCTCCCCGACCAGGAGCGCGAGCCGGTTGGCCAGCACCTGGCGGGGCACGTCGGTGTGCGTGCGCATGTCGTCGAACCGGCGCACCCCGTTGAAGACCTCGCGCAGCACGAGGAACGTCCAGCGCTCGCCGAGCACGTTCATGGCCCGGCCGACGGTGCAGTTTTCGACCGAGTAGGCCAGCGCGGCGGGCTTCAATGGCCTCCCTCCGCTGCGCTCTGGGGGCATGTCTGTTGATTCACTCGGCGCAAGCGCTCGCTCATGTGACAAAGGCTAAGTCTCGTTGACAGACTCAGCAACCGGTGCCACGCTGCTGGGCATGACACGGGCTCGCACTTTCACATGGGAACAGCCAGGCACCCACATCGCCGAGGTCATCGGCCTCGACGGCCTGCAGCAGCTGCAAGCCATGGTCGATGGGAAGGTGCCACGCCCGCCCATCATGGACCTGATGGACTTCGAGGGCTTCGAGGCGGAGCTCGGGCGTGTCGTGGTCACCATGCACGCGCAGGAGTTCCACTACAACCCGCTCGGCGGGGTGCACGGCGGCGTGATCGCGACCCTGCTCGACACGGCCGCCGCGTGCTCGGTGCACTCGACGCTCAAGGTCGGCGAGCTCTACACGTCGCTCGACCTGACCACGAAGTTCCTGCGCCCGGTGACCGTCGACTCCGGGCTGCTCCGCTGCGAGGGCCGTGTGATCAATCGCGGGCGGCGCACGGCGCTCGCTCAGGCCGAGCTCACGGATCATGCGGGCAAGCTGGTTGCGCACGCGACGTCCAGTTGCCTGATAATGCCCGCGTGACCGACGCTCACCTCCTCGAATTCCTGCGCCGCTGCGGGGCCGCGCTGTGCCTCGCCGGCGAGGCCGCCAGCCGCATCCCCGACGAGATGGAGGCCATCGCCGACGCCTATGGGGTGGGCGATGTCGAGTTCCTCGTCGTCCCGACGGGCGTGTTCGTGCGCATCGCGCGCGAAGAAGAGGTCACCGTCGATTTTATGAACGCCGATGGCCCTCCGCTGCGCCTCGATCAGATCGACAGCCTGTACAAGCTGATGGCCGAGGTGAAGGCCAATCCCATCGACCCCGCCCTCGCGATCGAGCGGCTGGAGAAGATCGTGGAGTCGCCGCCCCGGTTCAACGCGTTCATGCGGGTGCTCGGCCACACCGTGCTGACCGTCGGTCTTGGACTTCTGGTGGTACGTGACGGGCGCGCGCTAGCCGCGCTGGCCGTGCTCGGCTTCCTGGTCGGCGTGCTGCGCTGGATCGCCGAGCGCGTCCAGGTGCTCTCGCTCGCGCTGCCGGTCATCGCGGCCATCGCCGTGACCGCCCTGGCCTACAGATTCAGCCCAGACCTGGGATTGAACGCTTCGGCTCTGCTCATCCCTCCTCTCGTCGCATTCTTGCCTGGTACCGCGTTGACGCTCGGCGCGCAGGAGATAGCCACCAGATCGATGATCAGCGGGGCCTCACGGATGGTCTCGGGCATGTACATGTTGCTGCTGTTGACGTTCGGCATCTATGTCGGCGTCGCGGTCGCCGACACACCGCAACCGGCCGGTCACCCGCTCGACCTCGGCTGGTGGGGCCCGCTCATCGGGGTCGTCGTCTTCGGACTCGGCATGTATGTCAACAGTTCCGCGCCCAAGCGCTCACTGCTGTGGCTGCTGGTCATGCTGCTCATCACGTTTGGCGCGCAACAGCTGGGCGGCTATGTGGGTGGCGCGCTGTTCAGCGCGTTCACCGGGGGCCTGGTCGTGGTGCCGATCGCGACGCTGGTGCAAAAGCTCAAGGGCCCGCCCGCGCAGGTGGCCATCCTGCCCGCCTTCTGGCTCCTCGTGCCCGGTGCGCTGGGCCTGGCCGGCGTCACCGGATTGGTCGCGCTTGGCCCGGGCGGCCAGGGCCTCGTCAACGCCTTCCTCACGGTCATCGCGGTCGCACTCGGCGTGCTCGTCGGCTCGTCGCTGACGGCCACCGCCACCGCCCGCTCGCGTTTGGCCACCAACCGCGCGACCTGACTCAGCTGCCGCCCAAAACGTTGACCGCGCGGGCGATCACGAGGGCGACGGTCACCAGTGAGATGGACGACTCGAACATCATCGCGAACTTGGCCCAGCGCGACAGCGGCATGGCGTCGGTCGGGCTGAACGCCGTGGCGTTGGTGAACGCCACGTAGAGATAGTCCAGAAACTCCGGCTCCCAGTCGGGCTTGGCCATATCGGGCGTGGCCATCTGCGGGAACAGGAAGTCGGGCTCCTGCTTGCGGTTGTTGGCCCGCGCGGCCGGCCCGCCGCGGTCAAGCTCCCAAAACCACAGTCCAAACACGATGACGTTGGTCAGCCAGATGGCCCCGCCGTTGCGCACGAGCTCCACCGCCGGCAGGTCCTGCCCGCCCGCCACCATGTCGTAACTGAGCAGCGCCACCGACCACAGCGTGGCGGCGCTCGCGAGCGCGACGAGCAGCAGCCCGAGGGCCCGCAGGAAGGCCGACTCGCGGTTGATCCGAAACGGGTCGGCGACCAGTGTCACCACGAGGATGGCGAGCTCGAGCACCGGGATGAGCCATGCGGGGTGGAACGCGTATTGTCTTGGCACGAGGAACTGCAGCGCCAGCAACACGACCACGGCGAGGGCAGCGGCAAACCGGTGCTCCCCCTCGGTCACCCGCCGCCACGCCGGCGCGCGGTCCTCTCCCTGGGACATGGGTCCATCTTTCCAGGCCCACGCGCCGTTGCCCGGCAAAGGAACCTCGTAAATTTCCTTTGCGAAAAAGATTTACATGGAAACTTATTGACGCCAAGAGGGGGATCACCCACTATCGATCCCATGCTTCGAACCGTCAGATTCCTCGCAGCCACAGTGCTTTCACTGTCAGCGACGGTCGTGGGTGTGGGCGCTCTTGCCACTCCCGCATACGCCGACGGCTGCTACACCTGGGGACGCAGCCTCTCGGAGGGTATGTCCGGTGAGGACGTTCGCCAGCTGCAGATCCGCGTCTCGGGCTATCCCGGATACGGCGCGGTCATCACACTCGATGGCGCCTTCGGCCCCGCGACCCGCTCGGCGGTCATCCGCTTCCAGCAGGCATGGGGCCTGTCCGCCGACGGCATCGCCGGGCCCAACACGTTCAACCGGATCTATGCGATGCAGAACAACGACTGCAGCACGATCCACTTCAGCTGGGCCGAACTGAACAACTGCAACTCCACCTGGGCAGGCGGCGCGGTCTCGGCCGCGACCGCCAAGAACAACGCCAAGGTGAACATGTGGAAGCTGGAGGCGATGCGGCACGCGCTCGGCGATGTGCAGCTGCTTGTCTCGAGCGCCTTCCGCAGCCACGCGTGCAACGACGCGGTCGGCGGGTCGAGCACCAGCCGCCATCTCTACGGCGACGCGGTCGACCTTTACGGCGCGCCGTCGCTGTGCACGCTGGCCCGCCAGGCCCGGTATCACGGCTGGCGCGAAATCCTCGGCCCGGGCTTCCCGGGGCACAGCGATCACACCCATCTGGCACACAAGAGCAGCCAGACGTGGTCGGCGAGCAACTGTTTCTAGAATGCTTCCAAGAAACTGACAATCCCAACTGGACTCATTCCAGAATCTAAACTGGATTGAATCCAGAAAAGTCACAGTACACATCGGAGGGTGGAGCGGTCGTCGCTCCACCCTCCGGGGCTTTTTGGTGCTATCGCGGCTGCAGCGCGCGCCGGCCGAGCAGGATGACCAGCCACATCAACCCCACATACACGGGCAGTCCGTAGGCGAACTGGTACACCATGCTCATCACGAGCGGGACATCGTTTGCCGGTTCGAGAGCGCGTCCGTCACCGAAAATTTCGGTGACCCGGTCGGCCAGCCAAGTGCCACGACTGACAAAAGCATCGTGAAGGATTGGGCCCGGCACGGTGGCTAGGGCGAACCACGCGCCGCTGAACATGGCGAAACGATGTGGCCGAAGTGCGCCGGGCTCCACAATGGCGTAGCGTGTGGCCAAGGGCAGGAGCACGAAGAGCACCGGCGTAAGCGCAAATACTCCCGCTGTCGAGTCCACCAACCAGTGCACCACTGGGCTGATCGCTGGACCTCCCTCGCCCAAAATCTCGGCGTGGAGCAAGAACACGGCTGCGCCGCCAACGTAGACCATCATTACCGCGGCCAACGTCAGGACGATCCAGGACGATGGCCGCCGGTAAAAGCCGACAACTACATCGACGTTCGGCATTGTTTTCATGCCATCATCCTGCGAAATTCTACTTGCAGGCGACTTTCCGATTACTTGCGTCTAACTTGTGAATGAAAATACTTGAATGTATCAGGAGGTGCGATGCGATTCGCGATCCTGGGACCACTGAACGTATACAGCCCACGCGGGCCGGTACACATCGAAGGCGCAAAGCGGCGCACTCTACTGATCGCCCTGCTGGCTGGGGCAAACCGGCTCGTGACCGTCGACGAGCTAACAGAATGGCTTTGGCCGGGCGGGCCGCCCCGCTCGGCGATGCTGGTGATGCAAGCGCATGTGTCGGTCCTAAGAAGACAGTTGGAGCCGGATCGCGCGCCGCGTTCGCAGCCACAGCTGCTGCTCACCGTGCTGCCCGGCTATATGTTGCGCCTCAAACAGGAACAGCTCGACGTTCTCGAATTCGAGGCGCTGCTCCAGGCCGGTACCCAATCGATGCAACGGGGAGACGCGGAGCTCACGGCGCGGCAATTGGGTGCGGCCCTTGATCTCTGGCGGGGAGAGGCGCTCTGCGGTGTGCGGCATCTACCCGCCGCGCAACAGCAGATCGCCCGGCTGGAGGAGCTACGCATGACCGCCGCCGGGATGCGGATCGAGGCGCGCCTACGGATCGGGCGATACGACGACATCATTCCTCAGCTGGGTCGGCTCATTGTTGAACATCCGTTCCACGAACGGTTCTACGCCCAACTCATGATCGCTCTGGCCCGCTCCGGGCGGCGTGCCGAAGCCCTGGCCGTCTACCGCCGCGCCCAGGAGGTCCTAGCCGCCGAACTGGATGTCGAGCCCGGAGACGACCTGCGCCGCCTGCAGGCCGACATCCTGTCGGGCGTCGCCCAGCCACGCGCGTAGCGCCATGCGCGTGACGAGCCGCCACCGTCACGCGTGCGGTGTCACCGGCCCACTGGCACACCGTTGAACGACAGTTCACATGCCGGGCCGATGCCGAACCGGGCCGACAGCACATCGGCCACCGCGTCGGCGATGCGGATCTCGCCGTGCGCGTGGGGATGCGTGCCGTCGCCCGTGCCGGTCCGCTGATATCGCCCATACAGGACCTTCAGCGCACCGCCCTCGATCAGCCCGTCGCCCACCCGCAGCTGCTCGCCGCCAGTGTTGGCCGGCATGTAGGGCTCGGCGACGAGGCGGTGCCGCCGTGCAATGTGGATACCAGGCTCGGGCCATCCCGCACACGGGCGGTCATCGAACCCACGCCGGCCCGGTCACCAGGGTCCAGAAATTCGGTGAACCTCGCCCCGGCTGTCGTTCATGGAAGTTAGTCTGGCGGGATGGAATGGTTATTGGGTATCGGCTGCCTGGTGCTGCTCGCCATCGTCGTGGTCGTCTATGCCATCTCCGTCTACAACGGACTGGTGCGGGCGCGCAATGGCTACAAAAACTCGTTCGCGCAGATCGACGTGCAGCTCAAGCGGCGGCACGACCTC
>JBIOYB010000069.1:0-43057 GCA_044869915.1 Allorhizocola sp. | reverse complement strand
CGCCGAACAGTTCGAGCATGCGGTTCAGGATGCCGCTGCCGTCCGGGGCGTAGACCCGGCCGAAGATGACGCCGACGATGACGACGGCCAGGACCTGGGGGAGGAAGAACACCACGCGGTAGAACTTCGACCCCCAGACGCCGCTCATCACGCCACCGCGGGTGCCCCCGCCCATGTTCAACAGGAAAGCGAAGAACAGGGCGAGGGCAATCGTGATGATGGGCAACAGGATCAGCAGGAACAGGTGATGCTGCACGGCCTTCCAGAACAGGCCGTCGTTCCAGATCTTCGTGAAGTTGTCCAGACCGACGAACCTGAACCTCGGCGATAGACCGGTCCAGTTCGTCATCGACACGTACACGAGCTGCGTGATCGGGTAGAACACGAACGTCGCGTACAGGACGATCGGCGCGATCAGAAAGCCGATGACAAACCTATATCTGCCATGCCGCATAACCTGTAACTCCTGGGCCTGTCGTTGTCGGGCTCGTTGCTGGGCTCGTTACCGGGCTCGTTACCGGGTGAACTTCTCGATGGAGGAGTCGGCCTTGACGGCGTCGGCGATCGCCTGCATGCGGTCGCAGAACTTGTCGGCCGTGCCACCCTGGAACATGAGCTCGTTGGTGGCCGTGCGGCACTCGTCGTCCATCTTCTTGTACCAGGCGTCCCAGCGGAAGTTGAAGATCTCCGAGCCGGCGGCGGTCAATGCCTTGTTCGCCGATTCGGTGCCGGGGGAGAGCGTCAGTCCTTCGGTCGAGCCCTGCACGACCGTGAGCACCTTGGTCAGCTCCGTGAACTTGCGCGCGCCCTCCTTGGACAGCATGTGGCGCAGGTATTCCTTGCCACCGCGCACGTTCTTGCCCTTGGACGCGACGAAGTACATCTCACCGGGCGCGGCGTAGAGGCCCGAGGCCTTCAGCTTGTCGCCGCTGGTCGCCGACGGCAGGGCGGCAAGCTGATACTTGAAGTCCGGCGGGGTGTCCTTGGCCTGCTCGTTTTCGAGCCAGGAGCCCGACGGGTAGAAGCCCACCTTGTATTGGTTCTGCTGCAACTGCACCTCGGTGTGCTTGAGGCCCAGGTGCGACTTGTCGGCGTACTTGGCGCCGATCTGGCCCCACAGCGTGGCGGCCTGCTTGACCGCGTCCACCTTCCACGCGCCCGCCTGAAGGTTGTCGATGTTCTTCAGCACGTCCGCCCCGCCGATCTTCGCGGCGGTGGTGAGGATGACGAGGTATTGGTAGTAGGCGGCGTTGGCGCCCGCGTATGCGTACGGAGCCGTGACGCCCTTGGCCTTCATGGCGTCGAGCAGCGCGGTGAATTCGGCCCACGTGGTCGGCGGCTTCCAGTTGTTGTCGGCGAACAGCTTGCCGGAGTACCAAAGGCCGAACACGGTGTAGGCGTAGTTGAGCACATACGGCTTGCCGTTGTAGGTGCCGGCCTCGATCGTGCCCGGGATGAGGGTGTCCTTGACCGTCTTGCCCGCGATGTCGAGCGACGGGGCGTTGAACAGGTCGGTCAGGTCGGCGACCTGACCCGCGCCCACGAGCTTGCCCTGGTCCATCAGCTTCGAGCCGGCGTTGTTCACCATGTCCGGCGGCGTGTTGCTGGCGAACCGGGGCGTCAGCACGGTCGAGATCTCCTCGGTCTGGGAGAACTTCACCTCGGCCTTGGGGAACTTCTTCTTGTACGACGGGATGTGCACGTCGGTGGCGTATTTGGTGCCCAGACCGCCGTTGAAGATGACGACCTCGAGGGGCGCGTCTTCCTTGACGCCCAACGGGTTGTCGGCGGTGACCTGGCCCTCGGCCTGATCGGTCTGCGGCTCTTCCTTGGCGCCGACACATGCCGTCAGCAGGCCCGCCGCCGGCGTGGCCAGCAGGCCGACGGCGGCGGTGCGCCGCAGCACGCTGCGACGCGTGAGGTCGGAATCCGACATCATTGACTCCATTCGCAATTAGTGAGCAACCGTTTGATGTGTGCCGTGCAGGGGGCGCGTCATGGTGGTGGGCAGCTCGGTGTGCAGCACCCGGAACAAGCCGAGGGCGGGTTGGTCACCAACCCCCGTTGTCGAACGATCCACCATGAGCAGCCCAGCCTTTAAAAGTTGATTGATGACGGATGAACATCGCGTCTAGACCGGACTAGACCAGATGGCCCCTATAGTTGTCAACCCTTACTAAGGGCGAAGACACCCGCCATCGCCGCGGCGCCCACCATAGCCGCCACACGCTGCGCAAACGTTACGTCGATCGGGTCCCTAGTGACCAACAGGCGCAGGTAGAAAGGGCTCCCGAGCGCCTCGATGAGAACAAAAGCGTCGGTGTCCGGATCGACCTCGCCGCGTGCGACCGCCCGGTCCACGATGGTCTTCGCGAGGCCGAACCGTTCGTGGAAGAACTCCCGCAGGACCTGTGCCGCGCGCTCGCTTCGCGCCGCGGCTGCGGTCAAGCCAATGACGATCTTCGCTGCCGGGCGATGGGTGATCGCCGACTGCAACGATTCGGCCAACACTTTGAGATCTTGGTCCAGTGTGCCGGTGTCCGGAATGGGGACGGTCCGCAGTCCGTAGTGCAGCAGGACGTCGCCGAGCAGCCCATCAAGGTCGGTCCAGCGGCGATAAATCGTCGTCTTGTTGACCCCCGCCCGCTCGGCCAGCCGCTCGACGGTGAGCTCCTCATCGGCCGCGAGCAGGGTCATCGCGGCCCCGAGCACCGCCTTGCGCACCCGCGCGCTGCGAGGAGGGGACGGTCACGGGGGTCGAGACGAGTGGGCCGAGCATCGAGGCCGACCTGGTGGTGGCGTGCGACGGTCGCTTCTCGACCGTGCGCTCGGCGCTCGGCTTGCGGCCTAAGGAGTTTGGCGCGCCGATGGACGTGCTGTGGTTCCGTGTGTCGCGCGATTCGTCAGATGCGGACGGTCTCGACCTGCGGGTCGGGCACGGCGGTCTGATGATCCGCATCGACCGGGGCGACTACTTCCAGTGCGCCTTCGTCATCGCCAAGGGTGGTTACGACGCGGTTGTGGCGCAAGGGTTGGAGGCGTTGCGTGCGCGCGTGGCCAAGCTGGCTCCGTTCATGGCCGAGCGGGTGGGCGAGCTGTCCACATGGGACGATGTGAAGCTGCTGACCGTGCGGATCGACCGCCTGGAGCGCTGGCACGGCCCGGGCTATCTGCTGATCGGCGACGCGGCACACGCGATGAGCCCGATCGGCGGCGTCGGCATCAACCTGGCGATCCAAGACGCGGCCGCTGCCGCCCGGCTGCTCGGCCCGCTTTGCGGGCGGGGCGGCGCCTCACCGACGCCGACCTGGCCGCCGTCCGCGAGCGGCGCCGCTTCCCGACCGCCGTCACGCAGCGGTTGCAGCGCATCGCCCAGAGCCGCTTCGTGGATCCGCTCCTGCACACCGACGGGCCGGTGCGGGCGCCGCTGCCGCTGCGCGTGTTGCGCGGGCTCCCCGCTCTGCAGGGCGTGGCCGCGCGCCTGGTCGGCTTGGGCGTGCGGCCCGAGCATGTCATCTAGGCGAGTTCGGCCTGATCCTGGACGGCGTCGAACGGATTCGCACCGCAGCATAGACGTGCGAAGATGGGACCTATGGCGCGCTCGGTAACGAGATGGCTCACGGCCACGGCGGCCGCACTGGCAGTCGCGGTGGGCGCGGCCGGTTGCACCGGCGGTGAGCGGGTGGATCCGCAGGCCGACGACATGGTGAAGGCGCGCGAGGCGGCGCGGGCGCGGGTGGCGCAGGAGCTCCCGATGGTCGGCGACGCCAAAGAACTGTCGCGGGTGGAGCTCGACTTCTGCCGCGAGGGGCAATACGACTGGAAGATCAAGGAGCCGTTCCTCAGCGAGTGCCAGTTGCAGACGGCCGTGGCGTTCACCTTCGGCGGCGACTTCCGGCAGCGCGCATTGGCCGTTCACGAGGCTCTCAAGGCGCGTGGCTGGGCCGAAGGCGAAAACATGGGCGTGCCCGGGTCGTTTGGCGTGTGGGACAAGCAGGACGCGTCCATCGCGCGCATCCCGTCGTCGCTCTACAAGCAGGGCGACCTGCGCCGTGTGTGGGTCATCTTCCAGGCGAGCGCGTCACCACCGGCGACGTTCTATCCGCACCTGGGCACCGCCGACCAGGTCAACTCCGAGAAGCCCATCAGCACCTACTACGCCACGACCACGGGCACGCCCTGGGGGACCGCGTGGGAGCAGGCCGGGCGGCCCGGCCCCTATCTGGTCGTGCTCAAGTTCGAGGATGCCTACCAACGTCAGCCGCGGTGAGGATCGCGGCCGGTCCGGCCTTTGCCGCGGGCACTGAACCCAGCGCGAGCGGGTGAGCCGCAGCCTCACCGGCGTGCCCGCCGCCGACTGCGCGCGCGAGTGCAACGTCCAGGCGGGCAACGGTCTCCACAGTGTCGCCGCGCCCGAACGGCTGCAAGGCTCCTACACCGTCTGACGGGAGTTGGTGAGGCCCGGGACGGTGCGTTGACGATTTTCGATCGGGCTGGTTAGAGTGTGAACGGTTTTCAATCGTGCATGCCGTGATGAAAGAATTCTCCAAGCGGAGTGTGTGTGATGCGCCGACCGTTCCTGCTCGCCCTGGTCTCCGCCGCCGTCGCGTTTGGCGTGCCCGGTGTGGCACCGGCCGATGTGGGCACGCTCGCCACGACACCGCTCGCGCCCGGTCTCACGCTGACCGACACCACGATCGCCGGCCCCAACAAAATCAACATCCTGACCGCGGACCTCGCCGAGCCCACGCTCAAGCCCAAATACCTTAACCCGGCGACCGTGGGCGCCACCGCGACCCTTACCGCGCAAGCGAATCGGGTCGGTGCGGTGGCGGCCGTCAACGGCGACTTCTTCGACATCGGCGTCACGGGCGCGCCGCGCGGGATCGGGATCGACAACGGTGCGCTGATCAACGGCCCGTCCTCGGGGTGGAACCACGCGGCGGCCCTCTACAACGGGCGCGGCGGGCTGGCCGACATCCTCCTCGACGGGGTGATCACACTGCCGGCGGGCGCGACGCTCACGGCCACCAACCTCAACTCGCCCAACCTTTCCGCCAACGGGATCGGCATCTACAACCCGCTGTGGGGCGACGAGGCGCGCAGCCAGGTGATCGACGGTGCCACCCGATCCCGCGAGGTCGAGGTGACCGCCGGCCGGGTGAGCCGGGTGAGCACCGCGCCGGGCGGCAAGGTGGCCACGGGAACCGTTGCCCTGCTGGGGATCGACGCGGGAGCCGACGCCCTGGCCGGGCTGAGCGTGGGCGACGCGGTGACGGTCAGCTATCAGCCGCGCGGAGGCGACGGCGCCGCGCAGGTCGCCATCGGCGGCAACCTCGTCCTGGTCAGGGACGGCGTGGTGACCACCACGGCGCACCCGAAGAACCCGCGCACAGCCGTGGGCTTCTCGGCCGACGGGCTGCGGATGTGGCTGGTCGTGGTCGACGGGCGCTCCACGGCGAGCGTGGGCATGACCTATGTCGAGCTCGCCAACTACATGAAGTCGCTCGGCGCCGACGACGCGCTCAACCTGGACGGCGGCGGCTCGACCACCATGGTGGCGCGGATGCCCGGCGACACCACGGTTTCCGTGCGCAACACACCGTCGGACGGTGTGCAGCGCCCCGTACCAAATGGAATCGGTTTTATCTCCACGGCGCAGGCATGGAGCTCCACTGTGGACAACGTGACCGCCGGCCGGTTCACGGCGAGCGCCAACTGGGGCACCTCGGCCTATTCGAGCCAGCGGTTCGGCGCCGACTATCGGTTTGCCGATCCCGTCCCGGCAAGCGATCCCGCCTGGTATCGCGTCGAAATCCCGGCGACCGCGACCTATGAGGTCTCGATCTGGTATCCGGCCAACTCCGGCTACAACGATTCCACGCCATACATCGTCGTCACCACGGGCGGCAACCAGACGGTGCGGGTGAATCAGCGCGTCAACGGGGGCAGGTGGGTGTCGATCGGTGTGTTCACGCTCGCGGCGGGCGACGGCGACAGGGTCGGGGTGAGCCGGTGGACTTCCGGCACCGGCTACGTCATCGCCGACGCGGTGCGGGTCACGCGCGTCTGAGCCGGTCGGCATGGTTCATCCGGCCGGCTGTGGTCGCGCTCACCATGCGCTACGCCGCGCGGCGCCGGCTTAGGCGACGGTTTCTCGATGTGGGACCGGATAATCCTTGAGCCGCACCGAGTCGTGCAGGCGCACACCGTTGCTGCTGAGCTTGCTCAGCGCTCGGGCGAGCGGCATCGGGAGCCGGTTGATGAAGTGGCTGAGCAGCACCAGGCCGGTCAGGGCGCGCCGGCTGGCCGGGACGAGCTGTTTGACCGCGACCTTGGCGAACGACCGGCTGCGCGTCACGTAGTCGCCGATCTCGCGTTCGTAGGCCGGGAACGCCCGCGTGTGATCGCCGCCCGCCGCGGCGAGCTCGCCGGCGAGGACGTAGGCGCCGACGACGGCCAGGCTCGTGCTGCCGCCGACGGCCGGGCCGGGGCAGTAGCCGGCGTCGCCGACCAGGCTCACCCGCCCGCTCGACCAGGTGTCCATGCGCAGCTGCGTGATCGAGTCGAAGTAGAACGACGGTGTGTGGTCGAGCTCCCGCAGCAGCCGCGGCACCTCCCATCCCATGCCCGCATAGGCCTCGCGAAGGAGCTGCTTTTGCCGTTTGACGTCGCGGTGGTGGTAGTCGGGCTCGTGCGGCGTGCGGAACAGGAAGATCCCGCGGGCGTCGTCGAGGTGCGCGGTGCTGTAGACGGCGGCCACCCGGTCGATCCCGCTGATCATCTCGGCGGTGTCGCGTAGCTGCAGAAAGTTGGGTATGGAGATCACCGCGAGGTAGCCGCCGATCCAGGTCGCGAAGCGCGACTCCTCACCGAAGACCAGCCGCCGCACGTTGGAGTGCAGCCCGTCGGCCCCGATCACCAGGTCGAACCGGCGCGCCGGGCCGCGCTCGAAGGTGACGTCGACGCCGTCCGTGTCCTCGGTGATGGCGGCGATCGAGTCGTCGAAGACGTATTCGACCCGGTCGCGGGTGATGTCGTGGAAGATTTCGCTCAGGTCGTCCCGCATGATCTCGGCGTGCCGGTCGGATACCGCGCCGAGCAGCCGGCTGACGCGCATCTCACGCCTGCGCCCGGGGTCGGTCTCGAGCCGGAACCCGAGCAGCTGAGTGCCGGTCTTCTTGGCTTGGACGCGCTCGAGCACGCCCATCCGTTCGACGATGTCCATGGCCGGCTTGAACAGGTCGACCGCGTGCCCGCCCGACTTGCGCAGGGTGGGCGATCGCTCGACGACCGTGACGGTGAACCCGAATCTTTCCAGCCAATACGCCAGGACCGGCCCGGCGATGCTGGCTCCTGAGATCAAAATCCGCATGCCCTGTATTTTACTTAACGGAAGGTAAGTAATACTAGACCTATGGCCAAGGCATCGGGGACCAGGCGGCGCATCCAGGCGGTGGCGCAGGAGCTGTTTGTCCAGCAGGGGGTACGCAACACGAGCCTGCGTCAGATCTCCGACCGCCTCGGGATCACCAAACCGGCGCTTTACTACCATTTCGCGTCGCGTGACGACCTGATCCGCAGCATCATCCAGCCGCTGATCGACGACACCGAGGCGTTCCTGTCCAGGTGTGCGCCGGGCGACCCCCGCCGCCTGCTGGAGGACTACTTCGACCAGATCTGGCGGCACCGCGAAGTGCTCATCATGCTGATCCGCGACCCGTCCACGCTGACCTACCTCGATCTCACCGACCGCGTGCTGGCGTGGCGGCGCACGCTCACGGGGCTGCTGACCGGCGGCGACCCGTCCACCGCGGCCCGCGTTCGCGCCACGGTCGCGCTGGGTGGCATGTCCGACTGCGCCGTCGAGCACTCCGGCCTGCCGATGGAGGAGGTCAAGCGCGCCGCCGTCGATGCCGCCATGGCCGCACTAGGCTAGCCGGCCGACCTCCGACTCGATGGCGTGCAACAGCTCCGGGCCGGCGATACTGGCACGGGCGTGCTCGAGGACCGGCGCGAGGAACATGTCCGGGCCGGGCGGACCGGCATATGCCGACACGTGCGCGATGGCGGCCCGGCCGGCGGGCGATGGGGTCAGCGGCGCGCGCAGCTGCAGGCCGCGCACCCCGGCGAGCAGCTCGACCGCGAGCAGGCTGGTGAGGTTGTCGAGCACACGGCGCAGCTTGACCGCCGCGGCCCACCCCATCGAGACGTGGTCCTCCTGCATGCCGCTGGTCGGGATGGTGTCCACAGACGCGGGCGAGGACAGGCGCCGATTTTCCGCGACGATGCCCGCGGCCGTGTACTGCGCGATCATCAGGCCGGAGTTGACGCCGGCGTCGGGCGTGAGGAACGGCGGCAGGCCGCGCGAGCGGGTCACGTCGAGCAGGCGGTCGACCCGGCGTTCGCTGATCGAGCCGATCTCCGATGCCGCGATGGCGAGGAAGTCGGCGGCGAAACCCAGTGGCGCGCCGTGGAAGTTGCCCGTGGACTCGACCCGCCCGTCGAGCAGCACGACCGGGTTGTCGGCCACCGACACGAGCTCGCGCGCGGCGATCGTGCGGGCGAACTCGAGCGTGTCCCGCGCCGCGCCCGCCACCTGTGGCGCGCAACGCATGGAGTAGGCGTCCTGCACGGCGTGCCGCATGTCGTGGCGATGACTGTCCATGATGGACGACGACTGGAGCAGCCGGTAGATGTTGGCCGCGCTCACGCCCTGTCCCGGGTGCGGCCGGATCTCGTGCAGCGACGGGTGAAACGGCCGGTCCGACCCCAGCATCGCCTCGATGGACAGCGCGGCGGTGACGTCGGCGAGCGTGCACAGGTGCCCGAAGTCGTGGCACGCCAGCAGGAGCATGCCCAGCATGCCGTCGGTGCCGTTGATGAGGGCCAGGCCCTCCTTGGAGGACAGCTCGATGGGGGCCAAGCCCGCCGCGTGCAGGGCATCGCTGCCCGAGATCCTGTGGCCGTCCTTTCCCAGCACCCACCCCTCGCCCATCAGCACGAGAGCGCAGTGCGCGAGCGGGGCCAGGTCCCCGGACGCCCCAAGCGATCCGTGCTCGGGCACCCACGGCGTCACGTCATGGTTGAGCAGGTCCACCATCGCCTGGACCACGAGCGGCCGCACGCCCGAGAGCCCGAGGCACAACGAGCGCACCCGCAGCAGCACCATGGCGCGCACCACCTCGCGCGGCATGGGCGCGCCGACCCCGGCGGCGTGCGAGCGGATGAGCGCGTGCTGCAGCTCGGACCGCCGCGACGGCGAGATGAACGTGTTGGCCAGCGCGCCGAACCCGGTGGAGATGCCGTAGACCGGCCGCCCCTCCCGCTCGATGTTGTCCACAATGGACCGGCTGCGCTCGAGCGCGGCGAGCGCGTCGGGCGAGACGGCGACCCCCGACGAGGAGCGGGCGACCGACACGACATCTGCGGCCGAACAGCCAGACGGAGTAATCAGGATCATTGTGGCACTCCTTTGTGCACGACGGTGTGGACGATCGGCACACCCGGCCGGTAGGCCAGGTGCACATAGCTGGGTGCGTCGAGGATCAGCAGGTCGGCCCGGGCGCCGCTGCCCAGGTGACCGATGTCGTTGCGGCGCAGTGCCGCAGCACCTCCGGCCGTCGCCGCCCACAGCGCTTCGAGCGGGGTCATGCGCATCTCGCGCACGGCGACGGCGATGCAGAACGGCATCGACGAGGTGTAGGACGAGCCGGGGTTGCAGTCGGTGGCGATGGCCACGGTCGCGCCCGCGTCGATGAGCCGGCGGGCGTCGGGATAGGGCGCGCGCGTGGAAAACTCGCACCCGGGCAGCAGCGTGGCGACCGTCCGCGAGGACGCGAGAGCGGAGATGTCCGCGTCTGACAGATAGGTGCAGTGGTCCGCGCTGGCACAGTCGAGCGAAACCGCCAGCTGCACGCCGCCACCGGGGCTTAGCTGGTTGGCGTGGATGCGCGGCTTGAGCCCAGCCTTGATCCCGGCGGTCAGGATCTCGCGCGACTCGTCGACGTCGAACGCGCCCCGCTCGCAAAACACGTCGATCCACTTGGCGTGCGGCGCGCACGCCTCCAGCATCTCGCCGGTCACGAGCGACACGTAGCCCTCTTCCGGCTTGATGTGCGCGCCCAGGAAAGTGGTCTCCTCGGTGAGCGACGAGGCGATCCGCAGGCTGCGCGCCTCGTCTTCGACCGTGAGCCCGTAGCCGCTCTTGATTTCGATCGTGGTCGTGCCCTGCAGGAGGGCCTCCCGCACGAGCCGCCGCGCGTTGACCTCCAGCTCCGAAGCAGAGGCGGCCCTTGTCGCGGCCACGGTAGTCCGGATCCCGCCGCCCGTGTATGGCGAGCCGGCCATGCGCGCCGCGAACTCCGCGGCACGGTCGCCCGCGAACACCAGATGGCTGTGGCTGTCGACGAATCCGGGGATGACCGCACGGCCCGCGGCGTCCAGATAGGAGTCCGCCGCGGGCGCTTTGCCGCTGGGGCCGATCCACTCCACGCGATCGCTGACGATGATGGCGTCCCCGGCAGTGTCCGAAAAGGACGTCAGCTCGCCTATGTTGGCGATCAGTAGAGTGCGCACACGGCCTCCCTGAGCTCGTGTGCCACGTCCATCTCCGTGTGGCGGCCGTCGGTGACCACCTCACGCCCGTCCACGATCACGTGCGTCACGTCGGCGGCGGCGGCCGTGAACAGGATGCCGGCCGGGTCGCTGCCCGCCGTGCGGGGCGAGCCGAGCGACACCGTCACCAGGTCGGCCCGCTGCCCGGCCGAGATCTGGCCCGCGTCCGTCCAACCCAGACTGTCCTGGCCCGCCTTTGTCGCGGCGAACAGGAGCTCCTCCGGGGTGAACCGGCCGCGCTTTTGCGACACGAGCCGCTCGTTGAGCTCCAGACCGCGCGACTCCTCGAAGAAGTCGATGACCGCGTGGCTGTCGCTGCCGAGCGTGAGCTGCGAGCCGGCCTCGTGCAGGGCTCGCGCCGGGCCGATGCCGTCGCCCAGATCCCGTTCCGTCGTGGGACAGAAGCAGGTGTAGGTCTCGCGTAAAAGCGCGATGTCGCTGTGGGAAAGGTGTGTGGCGTGCACGGCCGTGAACCCCTCCTGCAGCACGCCCCGCTCCTTGAGCAGCTCGACCGGGCTGCAGTGGTGAAGTGCTTGGCACGCCTCGTTTTCGGCCCGCTGCTCGGACACGTGGGCGTGGATCGGCCCGTCGAACTCGGCCACCGGCCGCATCTGCGATGGTGGCACGGCGCGCACCGAGTGGATGGCCGCGCCGATGCGGGTGCCGATGAGCCCGGCGACCCGCTCCGCCCACGAGTCGGCGTCGCCGTCGCTGAAGCGCAGCTGGGTCTCGTTCAGGGCTTCGCCATTCACGCCCGCCTGCAGGTAGAGCGTGTCGATGAGGGTGATGCGGATGCCCGCGTCGTGTGCGGCCTTGATGAGCGCGTGGCCCATGGCGTTGGGGTCGTTGTAGCGCGCTCCGCCCGGCGCGTGGTGCAGGTAGTGGAATTCGCCGACCGTGGTCACTCCGGCGAGGGCCATCTCGCCGTACACGGCGCGAGCGAGCCGGTAGTAGGAATCGGGGTCGAGCTTGGCGGCGACGCGATACATCTGCTCGCGCCAGGTCCAGAAGTCGCCGCTGCCGGCCTGCGTGCGCCCGCGCAGGGCGCGGTGGAAGGCGTGCGAGTGCGCGTTGGCGAAACCGGGGATGGTCAGGCCGGCCCGCGTGGACCCGCCCGTCGCTGGGGTGACCGCGGTGATGTAGCCGTCCTCGACGCGGATGGTCACGTCGCGCTGGATCCCGTCGGGGAGCCAGGCGTACTCACAGCGGTAAATGGCTAGCACGTCAGGTCCGCGAGTGTGTCGGCGAGGGCCTGGACACCGGCCTCGCAGTCTTCGTCGGTGGCCCGCTCGAGCGGGGAGTGCGAGACCCCGGTCGGGTTGCGCACAAACAGCATCGCGGTCGGCACGTGCGCGCTGAGCACGCCCGCGTCGTGTCCCGCGCCGGTGGGCAGGACGGGCGCGTTCAAGAGATGAGCCAGCCGGTCCCGGAGTCCACTGTGGAACTCGATCGCGGGGGTGATCGACTCGGCGGTCATGGTCACGGTGGTCCCGTCGCGGGCCGCGCGCTCGGTCGCCTTGACCCGCACGGCCTCGACGAGCTCGTCGACGGTCTCGGGCGAGGCGGCCCGCACGTCGAGCCATGCGCTCACCGCCGACGGGATGGCGTTTGTCGCGTTTGGCGTGACGTGCACCCGTCCCATCGTCGCGTGCGCGCCGCGCAGCCGGGCCTCCTTGTTTGCCGCGAGCACGGTGAACGCGAACGCCAGCATGGGATCGTGCCGGTCGGACATGAGCGTCGTGCCGGCGTGGTTGGGCTCGCCCGCGAAGTCGAGCCGCCAGCGCCCGTGCGGCCAGATCGCGCTCGCCACCCCGACGGGCTGTCGCAGGGCCCGGCCCTGCTCGATGTGCAGCTCGACGAAGCAGCCGATGCGGTCGAGGATGTCCTGTCTGCGGCCGATCGGCTCGATCACGCCTTGAAGATCCAGTGCCCCCGGCAAAACGGCCCCGGTGAGCAGGCGCGACCCGAGGCATGCGACGCCGAACCGCGAGCCCTCCTCCTCCGCGAAGACCGCCACGCCGATGGGTTTGGTGGGCTTGAAGCCGCGCTCCCGCAGCTCGTCGATTGCCAGCAGCGCGCTGGCGACGCCCAGCGGGCCGTCGAAGGCGCCGCCGTGCGGCACCGAGTCGAGATGACTCCCACTCAATACCGCGCCGGGGCCGGAGCCCCACCACGCGAAGATGTTGCCGTTGCCGTCCTCTTCCAGGTCGAGACCACGCTGTTTCGCCTGATCACGGAACCATTCCCGCAGCTGTAGCTCGGGCTCGGTCCACGCGTACCGGAGATAACCGCCTGTGACCGGATCGCGGCCTATTTCTGCGATTTCGTCCAGTAGTTTCATGACGCTTCCATGGGTACCCGTACACCCTTCGTCTTGGCGACCTCTGCCGCCTGGTCGTATCCGGCATCCACATGCCTGATCACACCCATACCCGGGTCGTTGGTGAGCACTCTTTCAATTTTCTGCGCCGCAAGTTGCGTCCCGTCGGCGACCGTCACCTGTCCGGCGTGGATCGAGCGGCCGATGCCGACCCCGCCGCCATGGTGGATGCTCACCCACGAGGCGCCGCTCGCCGTGTTGACGAGCGCGTTGAGTAGCGGCCAGTCGGCGATCGCGTCCGAACCGTCCAGCATGGACTCGGTTTCCCGGTAGGGCGAGGCCACGCTGCCGCAGTCGAGGTGATCGCGGCCGATCACGACGGGCGCCTTGAGCGTGCCGTCGGCGACCATTTCGTTGAACCGCACGCCGGCCCGGTCGCGCTCGCCGTAGCCGAGCCAGCAGATGCGCGCGGGCAGCCCTTGGAAGGCGACCCGCTCCCCGGCCAGGCGGATCCACCGGGCGAGCGACTCGTTCTCCGGGAACAACTCGAGCACCGCTTCGTCGGTCTTGCGGATGTCCATAGGGTCGCCGGACAGCGCCGCCCAGCGGAACGGGCCCTTGCCCTCGCAGAACAACGGCCGGATATAGGCGGGCACGAAGCCGGGGAAGGCGAACGCCCTCGCATACCCGCCGAGCTTAGCCTCGCCGCGGATGGAGTTGCCGTAATCGAACACTTCGGCGCCGTTGTCCATGAATCCGACCATGGCTTCCACGTGCTTGGCCATGCTCGCCCGCGCCCGGTCGGTGAACTCCTCCGGCTTTTTCGCCGCGTAGTCGGGCGCGTCACCGAGCTCGACGCCGAGCGGAAGATAGGCCAGCGGGTCGTGCGCGCTGGTCTGGTCGGTCACGATGTCGATTTCGATGCCCTTTTCCAGCAGGGCGGGGAACAGCCAGGCCGCGTTGGCCACGACGCCCACGCTCAGCGCGCGGTGCTCCCGCTTGGCCTGGGTGGCCTTCTGGATGGCGTCGTCCACATCGGACGCCACGACGTCGAGATAACGGGTGTTGACCCGCTTTTGCAGGCGGATCGGGTCGACATCGGCGACTATGCATGCGCCGCCGTTCATGGTCACGGCCAGCGGCTGCGCCCCGCCCATGCCGCCGCAGCCCGCCGTCAGGGTCAGCGTGCCCGCGAGCGTCCCGCCGAAGCGCTTGGCCGCCACGGCCGCAAACGTCTCATAGGTGCCCTGCAGGATCCCTTGGGTGCCAATGTAGATCCACGATCCGGCCGTCATCTGGCCATACATGGTCAGGCCCAGCTGCTCGAGGCGGCGAAACTCCGGCCAGGTCGCCCATTCGCCGACGAGGTTGGAGTTGGCCAGCAGCACGCGCGGTGCCCACTCGTGCGTGCGGAACACGCCCACCGGGCGGCCCGACTGCACCAGCATCGTCTCGTCGTCTTTGAGCGTGGTCAGCGTGCGGACCAGGGCGTGGAAACTCGGCCAGTCGCGGGCGGCCTTGCCGGTGCCCCCATATACAACAAGATCTTCAGGTCTTTCCGCCACGTCCGGGTCAAGGTTGTTGCACAGCATGCGGATGGCGGCCTCTTGCGGCCAGTTCAATGCCGATTTTTTGGTACCCGTGGCAGCGCGGATGATCTGCTCCATCGAAGTCACTCCATGAATAGGTGTCTACGGGCGGCGGAAGCCTCGAAGTCCTCGAGCCGGCGCTGGGTGCCGGCCGGGTCGACGTCGCTCATGGCCTGCAGCAGCACCATGGTCAGCACCATGGGCGCGGTGTGCAGGTCGAACACGAGCTGCGAACCGACCGCCGCGGTGAGCACGATGTCGGCGTGCTCGGCGGCCGGGCTGACCGGCGAGTCCGTGATGAGCACGACCCCCAGGCCCAGCGCGCGTGCCTCGGCGAGCGCCTGGACCAGCTCGACCGGATAGCGGGGGAGCGCGAACGCGAGCACCGCACCGGCGCCCGAGCCCGCGGCCTGCTCGAGCCGCTCGACCAGCAGGCTGCCGCCGTGCTCCAGCACGCGCACGTCGGGGTGCAGTTTGGCGGCGAAGTAGCCGAAGTAGCCGGCGAGCGGGGCGGCGGCGCGCAGGCCGAGCACGGGCAGTGGGCGGCTCGCGGCCAGCAGCGCGGCGGCCTTTTTGATCGGGCTCGGGTCGGCCAGCCCGTCGGCCAGGCGCTCCAGATTGGACGCCTCGTCGCGCACGGCCTCCTGCAGCTCGTTGCCGGTCTTGTCGCGCCTGCCGTTGCCGTTGCCCAGCTCGCGCAGTCTCTTTTTGAGCGCCGGGTAGCCGTCGAAGCCCAGCGCGATCGCGAAGCGGGTCACGGAGGGCTGGCTCACCTGTGCGAGCTCGGCCAGCTCGGCGGCCGAGAGGTAGGCCACCTCGTCCGCCCGGTTAACCAGCTCGCGTGCGATGCGGCGTTGCGTGGGCGTCAAACGCGTGCTCAACACGAGTTCGCGAACGGCCTCATTCACATGCCTAGCCTATGCAAGATTTCATTCAGCACGCAACCAGACACAACCGGATGCCTGGCCATTCGGGGGCTATGGCCAGGCATCCAGCGGGGAAGGGTGAAACCTGCCGAAGCCGAAGTCGTTCGAAACGGAACTACTAGCGAGTATAGCGCTATGTTCTGATTCGAACAAGATTGCGGCTAATATTCCGTGCATGCACGAGGCCCGGTGGCTCCCAGAGGACCAGCTCACCGCGTGGCACTACTTCGTCGAGGTGAGCCACCTGCTCGAGCACCGCATCGAGCGCAACCTGCGCGGGCACGGGCTGTCCCACGCGCAATACGAGATCCTCACGCGGCTCGAGGACGCGCCCGAGCGCCGGATCCGCATGACCGCGCTGGCGCGCCGCGTGGTCACCGCCAAGAGCAGTCTCACCTACCAGATCGACCAGTTGGTCGGGCGCGGCCTGGTCCAGCGGCAGGGCGACCGGTCCGATGCCCGGGGCGTCTACGCCGTGCTGACCCCGGCCGGGCTCCGGTTGCTCGACGAGGTGGGCCGCACCCATCTCGCGATCGTGCGCGACTATCTGCTGCGGGGGCTCTCGCCGCAGGCCCTGGCGGCGCTGACCGAGGCGATGTCGGCCAGCTGGGAGCGCCTGCGCGCGGCCTAGCCCGAACGCACCCGTCCCGTGCCACAATATGCGAACATGTAAATGTCTGGAGGAGGAGAGACCATGCTTCGCCGTGCCCTCGCCGCCATCGCCCTTGCGGCCTGCGCCACCGTCACCGCCGTCCTGCCCGCCGCCCCCGCTCAGGCGCGCGCCTGCCAAATACAACACATCTGCATCATGACGTGGTATTCCGACGCGTCGCGCACGGTCGTGGTGGGGGAGAAGTTCGAAGACTGCGGCGGGGACGTCAGCATGTGGGGCGTGCGCACCCCCTACTACACCATGACCGAGGATCCCTGCTGAGCCCACGGCTCGCGGTGATTGGCGGACAAATTTAGGTAAAGAAATGCTCCACGGTGTCGACCGGCGAAGGTGATGGGCGGTGTGATGCGGGGCGTGAAGTATCGCTCCGGTAAGAGATCTGGCGAGAGATCCGGCATGAGATTCGGCTCTGCCATCGCCCTCACCGCGCTGCTGCTGTCCGCGTGCAACGGCCGCGCCACCGCTCCCACCGACATCACGCAGACCAGCGCGGTGTTGCACGCCCAGACCGAGTGCCTGGCCGAAACCACGGACAACCCGTGCACGGGCTGGTTTCAATACTGGGCCAACGGAAGCACCACGGTCCTGACGACGCCCCGCGTCACGGCCAACGTGCGGACCAACGGATTCATCGACTTCAACCAGACCGTCACCGGCCTGGCCCCGGACACCGTGTATCGGGCCCAATTCTGCGGCTACGGCGACCGTAACATCGCCCAGCCGGGCCTGTGCGTCGGCCCCTTTGGCACGGGCGTGGTGCAACCCGGCGTCCAGCCCGACGCCGCCGACTACAATGCCACGCAAAACTTCCGCACGGCGTCGGCCAACACCACCGCCACTGTCGACATTGGACGCGTACTGTCCACTGCGGACACTCCCGACCGGCCGATCGGGCGCGACGGCGGGCACAGCATCGCGTACTCATCGACCGAAGCTCTTTGGCTCTTCGGCGACACCGTCCAGCGCAACGGGCCCGCCTTCCTGGCCCTCGGCACGGCCGCCAAAGGGCCGTATCAGGCCGGGGTCGCGCCCACCGCGCTCCACGAGCTGCCCCGCCCACCGGCCGCGCCGCAGCCCGGACTCACCTCTCCCGCGAACTTCTTCCCGTCGGTCACCGGGCTCGTCACCCCCGATGATCCGCCGGTGCCGTGCGGCAGCGCGGGCAGCAACAGCTACTCCGCCGCATGGGAGTCGGGCGGAGCGCGCATCCCGGGGACCAACCGGGTGCTGCTCATCTGGGCCGAGATCTGTGTCGCGATAGGCGATGGCCGCGGCTGGCCGGTCGAACGCTGGCGCATGGCCGACTACAACCCCGCGACAAACCAGTTTGTGCGCTTCTTCACCCCGTTTGTGGCCAACCCGATGCGCCTCGGCCTGCCGCCGACGCTGAGCCCGGCCAATCCCGTGTTTGGCAACGACGGATACCTCTACCTGTTCGGCAGCAAGCAAAATCCGAACACCGTCTTTGCGGCCAGGGTGAGCGCCAACCCCGACGCGTGGGGTAATCCGGCCAATTATCGTTGGTGGGGAAGCCCCGGCGGGGCTGCTCCACAGTGGACGACCGACCACGCCTCGGTCGTGTCCATCGTCCCGGCCGGTGTCGAGCCGTGGGGCATCCACGTGGCCGACTTCAGCGGTGTCGGCGGGGGCAAGCGCCTGGCCATGCTGGTGAAGGACAGCTTCTTCGACAGCCCGCACTTCCGGGTCTACACGGCCGACAGCCCGCTCGGGCCGTGGACCGCGGGCCCGGTCGGCCGGGTGCCGGATCACTGCCAGGGCGGCGGCTTCGGCTGCTACACGTTTGTGGGCCATCCGCAGTTGAGCACGTCCACATCCTATGTGTACTCCTGGTATTCGCCGGGCGATCGCCAGGCCGACGGTGGCCATGTGCGCCTCGGGACCATCCGCTGGTAGATAAAGCCGCCGGCGGGCCGTGACCACACCACACCACGGCCCGCCGGTGCAAAAGCCTCCCGGCACCAACGGGTTTGCCATCGCCTCGCTGTCCCTGGGCGTCATCGCGGCGTTCGCGGGCATCCCGGCCGTCGTCTTCGGCATCGTCGCGCTGAGCCAGATCCGCAAGACGACATGTTTGTTGTCTATCCGCTTGTTGTCTATCCGCTTGTTGTCTATCCGCGCCAGCAGGATTGGGCCTGCCCGATGCCGAGCTGATCCGGATCGCGCACGTGTGTGCGGCGTTCGAGGTGGATGGGATGCGGGCCGACATCGTCGTGGCGCGCACGGCGATGGCCCTGGCGGCGTGGCACGACCCGGGGCGCGCGCACGGTCACCCGCATCGCGTATTACACCTCACCCGTCGGCGGAGGCCTGCGCGGATAGGGCGGATAGGGTCGAGCCATGCGGGTGAAGGCGATCCATACATATCCGGTCAAAGGCTGCAGTGCGCTCGACCATGACACCGCCGCCGTGGAGCCGTGGGGGTTGGCGGGAGATCGACGGTGGCTGATAGCCGATGCGGAGGGTGTGGCCATCACCCAGCGACAGGTGCCAGCCCTTGGCCAGCTCCGCGCGGTGCCGGGCCCCGATCACCTCGCCCTTTCCGATTCCCTCGGTTCTTTTTTGGTACCAAATAAGGCTTTCAATAGTCCTTCTACCTGTCATGTCGCGGGCGTCGTCGTGCCCGCGCAGTCGGCGGGCCCGGAGGCCGACGCCTGGGTGAGCAAGGCGCTCGGGGTGCCCGCGCAGCTGCTCTGGATGGACGATCCCACGAAGCGCCCGGCCGATCCCGGGATCAGCCGACCCGGCGACGTGGTCAACTTCGCCGACGAGCTCCCGCTGCTGCTGGCCAATATGGCGTCGCTGCACCGCCTCAACGACTGGATCGTCGAGGGCGACTGTGCCGACGAGGGTCCGCTGCCCATGGATCGGTTCCGCCCCAACATAGTCATCGAGGGCGCGCGGGCGTTCCAGGAGGACGAGTGGGTGGGCAAGACCATCCACATCGGACAGACGGCGTTCCACGTGGCGCAGGGGTGCGGCCGATGCGTCGTGACCACCACTGACCAGGCCACGGGCGTCAAGGGTCGGGAGCCGCTGCGCGCCCTCGCCCGCCACCGCAACTTCGACCAGCGGCTGCTGTTCGGCGTGCACCTCATCCCGATCGGACCGGGCGCGGTGAGCGTGGGCGACCCCCTCTCCACGTAGGACCGGCGACTTAGCCCGTTCGTCGGGTTGGCAAGTTCGCCAAACCCGGTAGAAACAAGAGCGGTCTACCGATAACGAGAGGAGCCGCTTCGTGGCCAGGCACCGGCGCGATGACGAGGAGGCGGATCCGACCCAGCTGCTACCAAAAACCATCCTGCCAGAAACGGTGGAGGAGTTGGCGGCCGCGGAGCGCGCCGAGGAGGCCCTCGGCCCGTGGCCCGCACTCCGGCGGCCCATGGTGATCCCCGCGGTGGCAGTCGCGGTGTTCCTCGCGCTCGGCGGCGGGGCGTGGGTGCTGTCGGGCGGCTCCGCTCCGCTGCGGCTGTTCCCGCCGCCCGACACCGCGCCCCAGTCCACCGGCCAGACGCCCATAGAGGGCTTCGGCGAGGCGCCGGCCGGATCCCCGTTCGCGTCCACGAGCGCCTCGTCACGCACGAGCGCGCGCCCGTCGGCCAGCCCCAGCGCAGGCGTCGCCGGCGGCGGACCACCGCCGGACCCGCCCGCCACGCAGACGCCGATGCTGGCGCACTACCAGCTCGACGAGGATTCGGGCACCACGGCGTCGGACACGAGCGGTGGCGGCCGGACGGCGACCCTGTCCGGCGGTGCGTCCTTTGTGTCCGGACGCACGGGCAACGCGGTCTCGCTCAGCGGTTCGAGCCAATACGTGGCGATGCCGACCGGGGTCCTGGCCGGTGCGGAGCAGTTCACGTTCGCGGCCTGGGTGCGCCTCGACACCGTCAGCACGTGGACGCGCGTGTTCGACTTCGGCACGGGCTCGAGCGTCAACATGTTCCTGACCGCGCGCAGCGACACGGGCACCCCACGCTTCGCCATCACCACCGGGGGCAACGGCAAGGAGCAGCGCATCAACGGGCCGGCGGCGCTGCCGACCGGCACGTGGACCCATGTCGCGGTCACCCTGTCCGGCGACACGGGCATCCTCTACGTCAACAAGGCCGAGGTGGCCCGCACCACGGGCATGACCCTGACGCCCGCCTCGCTGGGCGGCAGCACGTCGCGCAACTGGATCGGCCGCTCACAGTACAGCTCCGACCCCTACCTCGACGGCCTGGTCGACGACGTGCGCCTCTATCCCAGCGCCCTGTCCGCCTCGGCGATCGCCGCCCTTCCGTAACCTCCGCACCGTAGCCGGCCCTCCGCGGGATCGCGTCGCTTGCGTCGCCCGCGTAGCCTGCGTGTGGTCGGCCTTTCGCGTCTGCCGCGGGCCGGTTGCGTGGCCCGCGTGTGGTCGGCCTTTCGCGTCTGCCGTGAGCCGGTTGCGTGGCCCGCGTGTGGTTGGCTACATGAGCGGCAGCCACATCTGGATTTCGTCGCGGTCGTCGCCCGGCGCGACCCGCAGCGCGCCCGGCAACCGGCCGATCTCCTTGTAGCCCAGCGATTGGTAGAACCGCTCGAGCCCCAGCCCGCCGCGCGCGGTCAGGAACAGGCCCTCCCAGCCGATCTCCCGCGCGACCCGCTCGCCCTCGCGCATCAGCGCCGCCCCGTAGCCCTTGCCCTGCGCGCCAGGGGAGACCATCACCCGCTTGATGGTCCGCCAGTGCTCGGACAGGTGGAAACGCCGGCTCACGAAGATGAGCATGGCCACCGGCCGGTCGTCCTCGTAGCCCAGCAGAAGCCGGTCATCGCCGCTCTCGATGTCGTCGAAGGCCTTGCGCGCGGTCGCGCCGACCTCGGCCCTGGTCACGGGCGCGACGAACCCGACGGCCCCTCCGGCGTTGGACACGTCGAGCCACAGCGTCACTATCTCTTCGCGACGGACGGCGGTCAGGGGCGGGTCGAGTTCAAAGCGCACACGATCAGTTATAGCCCGCCCCACCCGCGTGTTGTTGGCACGCCTGGGGCGCGTGTCATATCCCCGCCTCGACCTGTGCCGCCAACTCCTCGGTCGAAAGCTGGCGCGCGTTGGCCCCGGCCACCGCGAGCCAGGCCATGTGCAGGCTCTGGTCGGAGCTTACGGTCGCCGACCAGCGCGTGGCCGTGGGATGGGTGGCGACCACCGCCACGCCCACCCGGCGCAGGCCCGCCAGCTGGGCGTCGAGCTCGCGCAGCTGCTGCGAGTGCTCGCCCCACGGGTCGGCGATGAACAGCACGTGCGTGGCCCAGAATCCCTCGATGCTGTTGTTGATCCGGGCCGACATGGTGTCGGGCGCCTGCGTCTCGTGCAGGATCGACGCGTTGGCCGCCGCGCGCTTGCTGATGCGGGCCAAGGCCTCCGGGATCGAGCCGGCGGTGCGCACGCGGCTGGAGTTGAGCGCCGAAATGTAATTCATGTCGATCGGGTCGAGGCCGGCGAGCAGCACCGAGGCGCTGTCGGTCCACTGGGCGCTGGCCGCCTCGGCCGCGAGCGACCGCAGCAGGTTCGCGCAGTTTTCCGGATCCCCGGTGATCGTGAGCAGGCCCGTGCGCTCGGTGTCGACGAGCAGGTCGCCGCCCTGCGGCCAGGTGGCGAACGTGAGCAGGCCCGGCAGCAGCGCGGGCGCGAAGCTCGACTCGGGCAGCGGGGCATGAGCGCTCAGCGACCACGTGTTTTGCCAGCGCTCCTCGTACGGTTCGGGCGGGTCGCCGCACGGCGAGGTCAGGATGACGGCGATGTCGCCGCCCGCCTGCCAGACCGCGGCGATGTCGGGCATGTCCGGCGCGGACCGTCCGCGCAGCCCGATGGCCAGTGAGCGCAGCCCGGCGTCGAGCCGGTCGACCGCCCGGTGTTTGGCCATCTGGCGCACGGCGTTTTCGACCGTCGGCAGGAACACCTTGGTGACGCGCTTGCGCCGGCGCACCCGGATCTGGGTCTGCTTGAGCTGGCGGCGGTGCACGATGACGTGCGCGGCGAGCACGCTGGCCGCCGCGAGACCGGCACCGGCCGCGAGGGTCGCGGGCACCTTGCGCCCATCCCCACCCGTCTCCTCGGTGGTGTCCACATTGGACGCAGGCGCGGGCGCGGGGGTCGGCGTCTGCGGCGCGGGGGTCGGCGTCTGCGGTGCCGGTTGTTGGACCTTTGGCGGTGGCTGCTCCACCTTCGGCGGAGGCGCAGGCGGCTGTTCGACCTTTGGCGGCGATTGCGGCACCTGGGTTTGCGGCATGATGACCGCGCCGGTCGCGTGGCTCATGATGCCGCGGTCCTTCGCACCGGCGGGCAGCACGAGCCGCCAGCCCGGCTCGATGTGGTGCGGGTTCTTGACCAGATTCGGGTTGAGCTTGACGAGGTCGTTGTAACACTCGAAGTCGCCGGTGAAGCGCTGCGCGATGCGGCCGAGCCAGTCGCCCTTGCGCACGACATAAACCATTTCCCCGGCCTGCACTTGCTGGCCCCGGGTCACGGCACCGTTGTTGGCCGCCACGCGGATGACGGGAGCCGGCGGGGCCTCCTCGGCTATCGCCTTGCGCGCACCGTGGAACACAGCCGCGATGCCGTGCTGCGCGGGCGAGGCGGCCGCCTGCGCCGCCGGAGTCAGGTGGGCGGGCGCGGCGGGCACAAAGGTGTCCGGTGGCACGGTCTCAAGCTGCCCGGGCTTGATTTGCGCGGCGGCCCGCATCGTGGTCAGCGGCGCCTCCCACTCCTGCACGGACGGCGACGGCAGGCCGTTGGTGGCCAGGGCCATCACGGGCACCGGCTTGACCACGGGCGCGGCGACGCCCGCATGCGCCACGCTGCTGCCCACAAAGATGGCGAAAATCGCGCCGACCAGGGCACCGGCCACCTTCTGCTGCGCGCTCAGCCCACGGATCCGCTTGGCCCGCCGCCCACGCAACGCCGCCGGTATCTCGATCAGCACACTGATCGTGAACGTCGCCCAGGCGAGCCACCCCACCCACGTGAGCACGCGCAGGAACAGCGACCCGTTGTCGGGCGACATCAACAGCTGCGTGATCTCGTCTAGCGACGGTACGCGTTTGGGCAGGGGATTGCCGGCCACCCTGAGCAGGAGCACCGGTGCGCCGCCAATGACGCCGACGGTGAACAGCAGCGCCAACGTGCCGGTCACAAGCCGCCGGAACATCTCAACCTCCCCTAGTCCCCACTAGCTAACCCACGAGCAGCGTCGCGGTGGCCCGGCCATTGGCCTCCCACTCCCCGCCGCCCAAGAATTCCAACCCGGACGGGTTGTTGTATTTCAGTGTCACGGTGACGATCAGATGCGTACGGTCCAGTGCCACGGCAACGTCCCCGGTCGCGCCCGCCTCGCGGATGTATTGCTCGCCAACGAGGATGGCGTTGTTCAGGTGGACCTCCTTCGACCCGCCGTCGATGGCCTGGCCAATCTCGATCTCCGACCCCGCGATGCGCGCCGCCTCGGCCGCGATGTTGTCGGCCCGCTGGAAGGCGCGCATCCGTCCACCCCCGACGATCACCATGGCGAGCATCACGAACCAGGCATTGGCCAGGATGATGGTGTAGAGGGCCACCTTGCCACGGTCGTTTCTCATGTCCGGCTCCGGTAGCGGTCGAGCGGGCTCACGAAGGACGACGTCAGCGTGATGGATCCGGGGATTCCGCTGTCTTTCAGGGCGATGTCCTCCAGCGTGGCTTCGCATTCGACGTCCACGCTGACCGTCGCCGCCTGCCCAACCGGCTGACGGAACCCTTCCGGATGGAGGTAGACCTCGAGCCTCGTGCAGACGATGCCTTGCGAAGTGAACCAGGCGTCCGCCGCATCACGCGCTGCGTGCTCCGCCTCGAGCTCGGTGCGGGCGAGACTCGCGCTGCGCGCGGCGGCGTAGGCGGCCGCGTCGGCCGTCTGGTGCGCGAGCGTCATCCGGCCTGCCATGACCATCACGGCCGTGAAAAGGAATACGTACACCGTGATTATCATCAGCTCCACGCTGGCGCTCCCGCGCTGCTCAGACATCCTCGTCGCCCTCATCGTCCTCATTGGACGAACCGTTCGATCGGACCGGTGGCGCTCTGCTGCACCGAGAAGTCGAAGGGGAGTATGGATACGGCGTTGCCGGTCACGGTGACGGTCACCCTCGTGCCGTCGGAGACGACCTTGACCTCGTGGCCGCGCAGACCGCCGCCCGTCGCCGTCAAGAAGTTGTTGGCGCGCGTCTCACCCGCGCCGGCTGGTGCGTTGTATGCGCGGGCTGCGTTGGCCCCCTGCGTCGCCGCCGCCAACGCTGTTGAGCGAGCATAGTAGACCAGGGCCACCTGCACGACCATGAGCGTCACGATCAGCAGGGGTCCCACTAGGATGACGAACTCGACTACCGAGGCACCCCTATCGCGGGGCGCCGCGCGTGGTCGAGTTCTGAGGCTCATAGCCGCTACGGCATTTCGTCCACGATATTAGCGATCCAGGTATCGGCGAGCCCCTGGATGGCGGCGCCGATGCCCACGGCGACGGCGGCCACGACAGCCACGAGAATGAGGTAGGGAACCGGGCCCTCGCCGCGATCCTGTTTGAGTGCCATGAGCCGGGTGGCGAGTTTGAGCAACATGACCATTCCTTCCTACCGGGTGAAAAAGACGTTCATCATCAGGGGGTACCCGACGAGTACCAGAAAAATCAAGATGAGCAGCGTGGAGGGTATGTCCAATTTGGACGTCCGAGTCTTCGCCGACTCGATCGCCTTGGCCCGGACCTGGTCGCGCAGCGACGCGGCCTGCGCCCGCAGGGTCGAATAGACCTGCGCCCCATCGGTTCCAGCGCTCTGCATGATGTCGGCGAACGTGGTCAGCTCGATCACCCCGATCGCCGCCGACAGCCGCTTGAGCTCCTCCCAGGGCGGCGCCATCTGGAGCTGCGCGGTCAGCAGGGCCGTCCGCAGCCGGGTGTATGGCCACCCGCTGCACACCTGCGCCGCGCGCTCCATCGCCTCGACCGCGCCGTGTCCGGAGTGGACCTGGTGCGCGGTCAACGCGGCATAGGTGCACAGCGCCCGCACGAACTCGGCCCGGGCCGCCTTGGCCCGCGCCTTCACATCGAAGTGCACCAGCGCCGCACCCCCCGCGCCGGCGGCGAGCGTGAGCGCCAGCGGGACGCTCCACGGCAGGCTCACTCCGAAAATAACCAGCAGGATCGACAGCATGGGCGGGATCAGCAGCGCGACCGCGCCGCCCAGCACGACGTTGAACATGTGCCGCTCGGGGCTGCGGCCCAGGATCTCGAAGTCCACCGGCGTCGAGCGGATAGGGTCCGGCCGCTTCTCCTCGAGCGCGATCGCCTCGGGCGCGGGGTGCAGCCGCTTGAGCGCCGGGCCGAGCGCGGGCGTCGCCGGGATGAAAGACGCGGCGAGCAGGTACAGCCCGTATCCGGCGACACCACCGGCCACCACCGCGATCGCGATCCACACCTGCGGGATCATTGCCCACGCTCCGCTCTCAGCAGGCGTGGCAACCGCTCGGGCAGGGACAACGAGCGGATCCAGAGCATGAGCCCGATGTAGAGGGCCCCGAGCGCCACGAGGATCAGCTGGCCCAGGATCGTCTTGTATGGCCGAGCATAGGCCGCGTTGAACGCGCCGAACAGCAGCACGGCAACGGTCACGCCGCTCAGGAAGCGCACGGTGTAGCGCGCCGTCGCCCGCTCACTGTCCACCATGGAGCGTGCGGCGATCTCCTCGCTCAGCGCGTGCGCGATGTCCGACAGCGCCCGGTGCAGGCCCTCGCCCGCATCGGTCAGCTGCAGGATCAGCGGCGCGACCACCTCGTCGCAGCTGTAGTCGTCCAGCTCGTCGGCGAACGCCCGCAGCGCCGCCTCCGCATCCACGCCGGCCTGCATGCGTGCGGCCAGCGTCCGGACCTCATGGTCGATCATCGGCGGCGCGGTGCGCGCGCTCGCGACGATCGCGGCCTGTAGCCCGATCCCGTTGCGCACGTAGTCGCTGACCCGCCGCGTCCATGACTCGAGCGCGGTCAGCCGCGCGATGGCGCGCTTTTCGGCCGTCGCGGCGGAGAAAAGCCATGGCACACCCGGGATCGCGACCATCACTATGATCCCGCCGATCGGCCAGCCGGTGAGCAGCCAGGTCGCCGCGCCGCCCACGACCGCCGCGACGAGCAGGGTCTGGTGCGCGCGGCGCTGGGCCGGCGTGCGCCCCCCGCCTATCCAGAACCTGCGCATCTTCAAGCGGAACAGCGAGGCCGGGCCGCGCGGCTTGGTCGTGCCGACGAGGAAGACGATCGCCATGGCGATCCCGCCCGCCACGAGCAGGAAGCTCACCGCGCCCAGCAGGTAGATCATCATTGGCGCACCCGCTTGGTCCGCAGCTCGTACCGCCAGGAGCCGCGGTTATTCTGCCCCGCCTCGATGTAGGCGACCAGTTCGCGCGGGTCGTAGCCGACGTCCATCAGGTCGTCGCGGATCCGCTCGGGCAGGTGTCGGGGCACGGCCCGGCCGTCCGCGCCGGGGCCGAAAACCGTGGTGGTGACGACCTTTCCCTCGCGCATGCCGCCGACCTCGACCACATGCGAGACGAACCGGTGCTCGCCGCCCCCGATGGCCCGCTCGTCCACGACGGTCGTGTATACGATCAGGTCGATGCCCTGCGCGGCCATGCGCAACGCTTGATCGGGGCCCATGTCGTTGCCGTAGGAGCAGGCGAGCTGCACGATCGAGTCCATCACTTCGCGCGCCTGCCGGGCGTGGATGGTGCACATCGCGCCCCGGCTGACCGTCATCGCGCGCAGCATCGGCACGATCTCGCGTCCACGCGTCTCACCGACGATCACCCGCCGCACACCGAGCCGCTGCGTGATGGGCATCATGTCGTGCAGCGTCTTCTCGCCGCGCCGTTTGCCGCCGGCGTCGTATTCGCCGTGCCCCTGCAGCGCCTCCAGACTGATCACCCAGTTGCTGCCGACCGGCTCGTGCAATCCAAGCTCGCGCGACTCCTCGAGGGTGATGTAGGGCTCGGCGGCCGGGATGGTCCGGCCCAACGCGCGCAGCAGGGTCGTCTTGCCCGACGCGGCCAGACCGGCGATCATGATGTTGGCCCCGGCCTCCAAAGCCTTGGTGAGGAAGCGATACAGCAGCTGGTCGATCATGCCCCAGTGGTCGCGCAGTTCCTCGAGCGTCGCGGTGAACAGGCCGTGCTTGCGGATGTACACGATGGGGCGCGGCGAAACCTTGTACAGCACGGTCATCCGGGAGCCGTCCGGCAGCTGCATGTCGAGCTCCGGGTTGGACTCCGAGAGCTGGCGCTCGGTCGCGGCCACGCGCATCGCGAGCACCTGCAGCATCGCGATCAGGTCGTCGTCGGTGTCGGCCACCGGCTCGCCGCGGCTGCGCGAGCCGTCGGCGTGGTGCAGCAGCACCTGATCGCAGCCGATGATGTGCACGTTGGTGATGTCGGGGTCGTCGAGCAGCGGCTGCAGCCGGCCCGCGCCGAACATGCCGGCCACGACCGCGTCGAGGAGCACGATCTCCTGCGCCGGGCTGACCGGGCGGCCCGCGTGCGCCATGGCGACTGCGTAGTCGGCGATCACCTCGCGGGCCACCCGCTGGGCGAGCTCGCGCCGGTAGGCGGTCGTTACGTTGGCCGCGTCCTCGAGCAGGCCGGTCAACCGGTCGGTGACCCGCTTTTGCAGCTGCCGCACCACGCTATAGTCCACATCGGACGGTGCGGGTGGCGGCGCGGCGCGGTGCCCGTTGACCCCATGGTGCGCCTCGACCGGTCCGGGTGAGGGCACAAACCTCGGTACGCCGCTCATCGCGAACCCGCCTGCGCCTGGATCGCCTGCATGGTGCCCGTATCACGCTGCTCGATCGGTTGCAGCGCCTGCCTTCTGGCGGCAAGCGAGGCGTGCAGCGCGCCGTAGGCCGTCGCGGCCGTGCGCATGAGCGGGCCGGTGCGGCGTCCCTTGCCCGATCCGCACAGCGCGGCCGCGGTCGACGGATCCCACGCCAGCCGGGCGAGCACCGGCGTCACCAGATGGCGCGCGATGTCGCGGGCCGAGATGCCCCCGCCGATCAGCATCAGGCCCATGTGGCCCGGGCTGTCCTTGAGCTCCCGGCGCAGGCGGCTCAACGCCGGTACCCCAGGAGAAATGGTTCTGATGGAATGCGCCCGCAACACCAGGAGCACCAGGTCGGCGCGCACCAACAGCGGCCACGGCGGGTGCGCCGCCGTCAACCGTCCACAATCAACAATCACCGTCTGCGGCAGGTTTGCCAGGAAGTCACCGAGGTGCGCCCACGCTGGCTGCAGCGAGGCGGCCTGCGCGGGGTCGCTGATGCCCGGCAGGACAAGGCGTTCTCGCCGGGGTGAGTCAAGGTCGATCAGCTGCCCGAGGAAGTCCTGCTCGGCCGTGCCGCGCAGGGCCGCGCCGGCCAACGGCAGCACGCCGCGGTCGGTGGGCAGTTCGTAGCGAGCCAGGTAACCGGAGAGCAGATCGCCGCCCGCCGGATCGCACTCGGCCAGCAGCGTGGGCGCGGGCCACGTGAGCGTGAACGCCAGCGCCGCCGTCGAGACACCGGGGGAGCCCTTCGCGGAAACCATGGCTATCAACGTCATGGCGATCAGCCCGCCAGCGTCAGGACGATGCGGTCCTCGGCGTGCATCGCGGCGACGGTCGGCGCGTCGGCCGTGCTCACCTCGACGTTGACGACGGTGTCGCCCTGCCGTATCCCCGGTTTGACGTCGACCACTGTGCCCACGATGGTGCGCGGGGGCACAAGATCGGCCGCGGCGCCACCATCGCCCGAGGTGAGGGCGTTGCGCTTCGGCGTCACGACGAGCAGCACATTGGCGCCCGTCTTGACGCGCGTGACCGGCAGCCGATCCTCGGACAGCGACAGGCCGAGCAGCTGGTTGCCGGGTCCCGGCACGGTGTGCTCGGTCACCTGCTCGGGTGTGAGCAGCGTGCCCGGCACGAGCGGGACCGCGGCCCGCTTGCCGACGACGGTGTTGGCCCGGCTCACGGGGATCGGCTTGAGCCCGACCGCGTCATTGACCCGGATCACCATCAGATCATCGGCCTTGATCTCGGCGCCCTTGCCCACCGGTTTGGCCACTCCGATGAAGTCCTGCGTGGACCCGATGCGTTGCGCCACGTAGCCCGCGGTCAGCGCCCCGGCCGCGATGAGCAGCACGGCCAGCGCGCCCTGCATCACCGATCGCCGCCGAGGCGCGGTTTTGACTATGGGCATCGGCCCCGTCTGCTGCTGCCGGGGCGGGTTGGTTACCGCGGTCATCCCACCACCACCTGAAGTTCTTGTATGAGAAGGGAACTGATCGATTCGCGGGTCACCACGACCTCGCCCGAGCGGCCGCCGCCTTCCCACGTGACGTGCCACGTCGTGGTGGCCACGATCCGGTATCTGCCACCGACCGTGCGCGATGGCTGTTTGTAGCCTTCGTCGTAGCCGCAGCTGGGCGAGCGATTGTTGCCGTAGGAGGTCTCGTATTTCGTGCCCGGGTTGGCGCAGGGCACGATCGTGCCGTCACCCATGTCCCACCTGATGCTGGTGGCGTTGGCGGTCGCCTCCACGGTCAGCCCGCGCAGTGTGGCCTCAGCCGTCGCGGGACCCCACGTCTGCGGGGTTCGCTCCGTCCACATCCAGACAGGCAGGCCTACCAGGCCCGATCCATCGGTGCGGGGCGCGGTGCGGATTTCCGGCCCGGTGATGGGCAAGCGGCTGATCGCTTGCGCCGCAACTTCCATCGGATCCGGCAGGCCGCCGTAGCCCGGCGGAGGGCTGGTCAGGTAGACGATGTCGTCGCGAACCCAGCCCGCGGACGCGCCCTCCCAGCAGAACACCTCATACATGAAGCCGTTGGCCGGATCGCCCTCCCACTGCGGGTCGTCGGCGGGGAGGCTCATTCGAAGGAAGTAGCATTCGGCGTAGCGGTTGCTTGAGCCGATGCCCAGCGGGTTGAACCAGCCGTAGCCGGGCACGTGGCAATCGATGTAGCCCCTTTGCGAGTGCAGGCAACGGGCCGGGCCTGCACCTCCGCCGCCCCCGCCGCCGCCCCCTCCTCCGCCCCCGCCGCCCGGGTCGGTGATGACGACCCAGCAGTCCCCGTGGTTGGGCGGGCAGTAGATGTAGTCGGCTTGCGCAGGGCTCTGCGATACCACAAGGTATGCGCCCATCAGGACAAGCACGGTCACGAGTCGTTTCAGCATGTCGATCCCCGATCTGCGCGGGACTCGACCCAGCGCCAGAGGCCGTCGGGATATAGCCCGGCTCGGAGGGTGACGGGGTACTTCTTGTTTTGGCCGGCGATGGCGACCGACTTCTTAGTGGTCTTATTGATGGTGTCGGTGCTTGTGTCGTCCACGCACGACTCGATGATGATCGAATTTGGGCTGACGGACATCACCCGGCGCAGGGTGACCTTTGGCTCGCCGGTGCGCAGCAGGCCCTGATCGCGCATCATGCCGAGGTCGCGTTCGAGCGCGGAGAGGTAGCCACCAGCCGCGTATTGGTACATCGGGCGCTTGACCGGGTCGGCGTTCCAGTCGTAGACGCCGGTCTGTGCCGCCTTCACGTAGATGGTGTTGAGCTGCTGATAGCCCTGCCAGGCGGCGTCGACCGTCTTCTGGTCCTGCGCGCCGAGCGGGGCTCTGCTCGCTGCCGCGGGGGCCTGGTTTGGCTGGGTCTCGACATCCGGGATGCGCGACGAACACGCGCCAACCGCGACCACTGCCGCGACCCCCAAGACGGCTAGGGCGGTTGCGCGTCCACTATGGGCTTTTGGCTCCATCGTGCCCCCTTGATGGGTTGCGCTCCCGAGGGCCGATCGTACGATGAGCTCCACCGATGTAACAAGGGGTGTTCGATTAATAGGCGGTGGGTGATCCCGGTATGAGTGTCGTGGCGGTTTTGGCCGGTCTGGTAGTCGCACCTTTGGTACGACTGATCATCTTCCGTTACTCCGTCGAGGTTGGGCAACCATGGCGACAGTGGCGATCGGATGGCCGGATCAGGCGCATCTTCCTGCTCGGGCCGCCCATCGCCACCGTCGAACTCGTGCTGGCCGGTGTGCTGGCGCTGGTGGCGTGGCGCGTGCGCGAGCCTTTCCCGCTGCTGGCGTTCTCGTGGATCGCCGTCATCGGGGTCGCGCTGGCGTTCGTCGACGTGGCTGTGCACCGGCTGCCCGACGCGCTCACCCTGTCGGCGTTCGTGGGCGGGGTCGGCCTGCTCGCGCTCGCGGGCGAGCCCCGCCGGCTGGGCGTCGCCCTGCTGTGCAGCCTCGGCATGACCGCCTGCTATCTCACGCTCACCTTGATCAACCCGGCCGGGATGGGTCTCGGCGACGGGAAGCTTGCCCTGAGCCTGGGCCTCGCGCTGGGGTGGTTCGGCGGCATGGTCACGCTGTATGGCGCGCTCGCGGGCTTCCTGCTGTCCGGCCTCTACGCCGTGACCATGCTCGTGCTGGGACGCGTCTCCCGCAAGGACTCCATCGCGCACGGCCCCTTTATGCTGCTAGGAGCGCTCGCCGCGCTGGTCTGGTTGCCCCTGTGAAAACCGGGTCCTGATGTCCACATTGGACTGCGATCGCACGGCGGCAGGCGAAGATCGGAGCGACGAAAGTGGTCGAGTTTGAGGTGGCCCTTCCGGCTGGGGTGCTACGCGCCTATGACACGGGCGGCGAAGGGCTCGCGGTGATGTGGCACCACGGCACGCCAAACATCGGTGCCCCGCCCGCGCCGCTGTTCGACGAGGCGCGCCGGTTGGGCCTGCGGTGGGTGTCGTACGACCGGCCCGGATACGGCGGGTCGAGCCGTGTGGCCGGGCGCGACATCGCCACGGCGGCCGGTTACGCGAGTGCCGTCGCGGACGCGCTGGGCATCGAGCGGTTCGTCGTGATGGGCCACTCGGGCGGCGGCCCGCACGCGCTGGCCTGCGCCGCGCTGCTGCCCGAGCGGGTGGTGTGCGCGGTCAGCGGGTCCGGCCTGGCCCCGTTCGGCGCGGAGGGGCTCGACTGGTTCGCGGGCATGGCCCCGGGCGGTGAGGCGGCACTGCGCGCCGCGGCACAAGGCTTGGCGGCCAAGGAGACTTTCGAGGCCGCGGAGGACGAGCGCGACCCCGGCTTCACGGACGCGGATTGGGCCACGCTCGACGGCGAGTGGGGCTGGCTCGGCTCGGTCGTCGCTCCCGCGCTGGCCAGCGGCCGGGACGGCCACGTCGACGACGATATCGCTTATGTGCGGCCGTGGGGCTTCGACCCGGCGCGGATCGGGTGCCCGGTGCTGCTGGTGCACGGCGACCAGGACCGGGTTGTGCCGAGCGCGCACGGGAAATGGCTGGCCCGTCACATCCCGCGCGCCGAGTGGTGGCTGTCCACAGACGACGGGCACATCTCCGTACTCGACAAATCAAAAGCCGCCCTGGAATGGATCAGCACCGCCGCCTCATAGGCGTCGTAGGCCTGCGCGATCACGCCGAACAGCCGATCCGCACGCGGTCAGCCGCTGCAGGCGCACCAGCCGGTAGATCCGCTTGCGCATCTCCCTAAGGCGCGTCGGCCACGAGCGCGGCCAGCGTGTCGAGATCGACCGGCACGTGCCGGACGCCAGCCGGCACGCGCCCAGGGCCAGCGCTCGCAGCCGCCAGTTGCCGTCCCGCAACACGCGTGCCACGAGCGTCGAGTCGCCCGCCACCACGGCCAGGAACAGCACGATCTCCCGCTCGAACACGCCGTCGGCCTCGCCGGCCAGGGTCGCGAGGCCACCGTTGGCGGCGAGCTCGCACGCCCCGGGCGGCCAGCAACCGTTGGCGCTGCCTGTATGGCAACGGTCAAGCTCGGTCGACAGCGCGTCGAACGCCCGCGAAGACATCGCACCGTCCTGCCCCAACCGGCCCGCTTTGACGAGATAGATGTACATCATTATGATTCATGTCACTCAATTCCATGCGATCCGCATCCGGAACCGGATTCGAAAGGATCAGCCATGCAGCCGAATCCCGCCTCGCGGTGGCGCGCCGTCATCGCGCTCGCAGCCGCCGCCTCGCTCGCGGCGCTCATCACTGTGCTCGCCATCAATGTGCCGGCCGGAGCCACCCAGGACGGACAGACGCGGGAGCACAGCATCCACTCGGGCGGCCAGCAAGCGAACACGTTCGTCCCGCGCACCAAGCGTCAGGTCGCCTTCCACGACGACATGCGCAAACTCTGGGAGGACCACATCACCTGGACCCGGCTGGCGATCGTCGCCTTCGCGGACGAGTCGGCCGGCTTTGACGCGACCGCCGGCCGCCTGCTGGCCAACCAGACCGACATCGGCAACGCCATCAAGCGCTTCTACGGCGATGCGGCCGGCGACCAGCTCACCGCGTTGCTCCGCGAACACATCCTCATCGCCGTCGAGCTGTTGCAGGCGGCCAAGGCTGGTGACACCGCAGCGTTCGAGGCGGCCCGCGCCCGCTGGTATGTGAACTCCGACCAGGTCGCCGACTTCCTCTCCGCGGCCAATCCCCGATTCTGGCCCAGAAACACCATGCGCGCGGCCATGCGTACCCACCTCGATCAGACCCTGGCCGAAGCGGCACACGAACTCGCCGGAGACTACGCGGCCAGTGTCGCCGACTACGAACACATCCACGAGCACATCCTGGAGATGGCCGACCTGCTCAGCTCTGGGATCATGCGCCAGCTCCCGCACCTTTTCCGGTAACGCTGCCAAACAAAGAGGACCGGCCGATGCGCCGGTCCTCTTCGGACAGTCCTAGATCGCCCGGCTCCACGATCGTGACGCGGACGTTGAGCGGTGCCAGCTCGCCGTGCAGCGCCTCGGAAATACCCTCGAGCGCGAATTTCGTCGCGCCGTAGAGGCCCGCCGCCGCAGCGGTGGTGAAGCCGCCCACCGAGCCGATGTTCAGGACATGCCCGGATCGCTGGGCACGCAACGCCGGCAGGGTCGCCCGCAGCGTGTTGAGCACACCAAACACGTTGACGTCGAACAGATCCCGGGCAGCCCGATCGGAGATCTCCTCGATCGCGCCCACGAGACCGTAACCGGCGTTGTTGACCACAACGTCGATCCGGCCGAACTCCGCCAGGCCCGCCTCCACCGCGGCCGCCAACTGCTCCGGCCTGGTCACGTCCGCGTTCACCGCCAGCAGGCCGTCCGGCTTTTCCTGGTACGCCTTGAGCACCGCCGCCGCGTCCCTGGCCGTAGCGATCACGCTGTGCCCCCGGCCCAGTGCCTCACGGACAATCTCCGCCCCCAGCCCACGCGAGGCACCGGTAACAAACCAAACGCTCACAGTCTCCCCACATTCCGTTGGCCCGATTGGCCTACAGTTCGACCCTAGAAGCTAGAGTCAGCTCTAGCTCAATGGTTTTGTGACGGGAGTCGCTCATCGACCAGAGCATCGGCAGGTAGCGGAGCGCAGTGGGCTAAGCGTTCATGCGCTGCGGTTCTACGAGCGGGAGGGCCCGTCCCACCCGGATGCCGCCCGGGTTGGCCAGGTTGATGCGCGTTGAGGACAAGCCCTCGCATTGGCTCCCGACACTCGCCGGGGTTCGCGAAGCTCGGCCCCACACCTCAAAGCTGGCACAGCTTTCAGGGGAGTGATTTCATATTAAATACGTGCGATTTTTAATTTTTTAAATATTTATTTTAAATTGTCCGAAATGCCATTGGCGTTTAGCGCACAAGGGGTCCATGGTTGGACTCGTGACACAAACAGTGCACCAAACTGACCAGGAAATTCAGACCAACGTCACCGAGGAACTGCGCTACGACCCCAGCTGCGAGGCTGGACACATAGAGGTAACCGCCAATGGTGGGACCGTGAAGCTCTCGGGCGAGGTCGCCAACTTGCGGGAAAGGAACGCGGCAAAGCGATCGGCCATGCGAGTACGTGGCGTCACGGCCATCTCCGACCAGATGACCGTGCGGAGCTCAGGCGCGACCGGTGACGCCACCGACGCGGATATCACCCAAGCCGCCCGCCACATGCTCGACTGGACAGTAGACGTGCCCGCCAGGACGGTAACGGCCGTCGTTCGTGATCACAAAGTGACCCTGTCCGGCACCGTCGCCTGGGACTACCAGCGCGATGCCGCATCGAGGGCAATGGCCAACCTCAGAGGGGTCACCGCGGTCAGCAACGACATCGTCCTCGACCAGCAGGCGTCAGCCACTCCGGCAAAGACCGCGATCGTGGCCGCGATTCAGCGCAATGCGCAGCTTCAGCCGCAGTCGATCAATATAGACGTCAACGACCATGAATTGGTCCTTCGTGGCAACGTGCGCACCTTCGCGGAATACCGCGAGGCCGAGCACACGGCCTGGAACGCCGCAGGCGTCACGAGCGTGCAGAACAACCTGGTCATCACCTCCTGACCGGAGGGACAACCACGGAGCCCGCGCCCACAAGGCGCGGGCTCTCGGCCGCTGTAAACCGTCAACCGGTGACAGCCTGCTGCCCGTGTAGCGAGGCCCGGTCGGCAGCGGCACGGCCGGATGCCCAGCCTTCGCTGCTGTTGATCCGCGTCGCGTGACTGGTCAGGTCGGGGAACTGTCTGTCGAATGCGTCCCGCACGGCATCACTGCGCGCGGCAAGCACCGGCAGCAGATTGACCCCGGCCGCGGATGTGGCCACCTCCCGGTCCACCTCCTGCGCTTCGGCATTGAGCCGCTCACCGATGCGCGAAGCATACGCCGTCAGGAACGACTGGCGGAATGCGCGGATGTTGTTGTGCCCGGGTCGATCCTGCCGCCGGCTGACCTGGGTCATCGCCTTCGTGGCCTGAACGAGCAATGAGGTGAACAGGAGCTCCACCGAATCGAGGTCGGCCGGGAAGCCCACCACCGTGGCGAGGCCGTAGCGCTTCATCCACACCGATCGGCAACGGTTGGACTCGGCAACCACCTGCAATAGCAGCGACTTGGGAGCCTCGTATGGGTTGTCGATCCCGATCCGCCGCGTGACCGGCTCGTCCCTGCCCCCGGCCTTGGCGGCGAGCAGCGCGTGGTCGATGCTGTGCCGTGCCATCAGTTGCTGGGCCTTGGCGGTGAAGGCCTCGGCCTCCTCCGGGAAATCCGTGGACTCGGCCTTGGCCAGCAACGCCCGGATCCGGGCAAGCATCCGCTGATCGGCCGCTGAATCCGGTCCGGTGACCGTGGACCCGGAAGGTGTGCCGGCGCCCGGGACCGGTCCGATTCGCTCTATCGACGGCAGGGTCTGCAGGAAGTAGAGCAGATCAAGCAGGTGATCGATCGCGATGGTGCGATCCAGCTCCTGCTGTTTTGCCCACGCACCCACATAGTGATCGTCGTGATCCCACCAGACTTCCGCGCCGAGGGCCACCAGTTGGGCCTGCCATCTCGGGTCGACGGTCGGTGCCGCGTAGACACGCATCTGCGCGGCGATGGCATCCACCATCAGGCGGCCATGGCGGACAGTGAACTCACGGCGAGCCAACCGCACCAACTCGGCCGGTTGCCAGCCACGTTCCCAGGTTTGCCTGGTACTGCGCAGCAGCACCGTAAACAGCGCGCGGTTCACCACCTGGACACCAGTCGCATCAACTGCCCCCTCGGCCAACGAAGTCCGGAGGCGTACGAAATCAGACTCGCGCTTGTGATGCCGGGCATCCAGCGCATCAAAGATGATCTCTTCGGCGAGGCGGAGCTGAAACGGGATGCCGGCAGGCGCGCCGACGAACCCGAATGGATCGCCTTGGCCTGGAGCATCAGTCGACCTGCGACGCTGCTGTGCCTGTGCCGCCCTGCGCTTGGCCTTGTGGCGGTCACGACTGTTCTTGCCCATGGCACTCTCCCGAGACGACGCGAACGCCAGAGTTTATCGACTACTCGGTGACACTGTGGGTATCTCGGTCGGAAGGGAGTGTCGGCTCTCGTCGATCTTCACGCCTCCGCATAATGGCACGGTGAGCGACGACGAACTTCTCGCCCAAGTCCGGCAGTTGCGTGAGCGGGGCTTTGCACCCAAACAGATTGCCAAAGGCGCTGAGCCTGCGCCCATCCGTCGTCGTCCCGCTCGTACGCCAGATAGCCGAGCTTGACCAGAAGAAGTCTGAGCGCGCCAGCCGAGTCACCGTGTGCGGCTTCCTCATCGATGTGTACTGCCTGGGCGTCAAGAACGTCATCGGCCCACAGCCCCAGGGCGTGGGCTCCGTGGACGCCTACCGGCACGCCTTCTTTTAGGCTTACGACGCGGGCCTATCGCCTTCCCCGCCGAGCTGGCGCAGCATCTCGTGCACGGTGCGGTCGCCTATGCCCGGGGCCTCGGGTTCGAACCGCCCGCCGACTTCGCCCCGGCCGCCCCCCACCGCGGCACTCCGTCAGAGCCCACCCCGATCGACTTCGGCCGTGAGGCAAGCCGTATTACATCTCCGGGGTGGTTATCCGGGTCCGAGTTTTTTGGCGTGCGCGGGGCGCGCCCCCGCGAAATTGGCCGAAGGCCAATGAGCCGGGTCGTCGTCCGGTCCGAGCCCTTGGTGTGCGCGGCGCCGGCGCCGAGATCGTGGGGTGCGTGGGGCTCGGCCCCGCGGCAGAATGGCGGCCCCCGGCGAAATTGGCCGAAGGTCACGAGCTGTGTGGGTCTGGGTGCTTGAGGTGTGCGCGGCGCCGGCGCCGAGATCGTGGGGTGCGCGGGGCTCGGCCCCGCGGCAGAATGGCGGCCCCGGCGAAATTGACCGAAGGTCAATGAGCAGGCAAGGCCAGCTCGTGCGGGAGGGGGGACTTGAACCCCCACGCCCGAAGGCACCAGATCCTAAGTCTGGCGCGTCTGCCATTCCGCCACTCCCGCGCACGCAAGCGGCAAGTCTACGGCATCCCGCCCGCTAGTCGATGCCGAGATCGCGCCGGAGCTTCGCGACGTGCCCGGTGGCTTTGACGTTGTAGAGGGCCCGCTCGATCACGCCCTCCTCGTCGATCACGAACGTCGATCGGATCACGCCCATGACTGTCTTGCCGTAGTTTTGTTTCTCCCCATATGCCCCGTATGCCGTCAGCACGCTCTTGTCCGCGTCCGACACGAGCGGGAACGTGATGGCGTCGCGCTCGACAAACTTTGCCAGCTTGGCGGGGCTGTCCGGGGAGATGCCCACGACCTGGTATCCGTGTGCGCTCAACGACGCCAGCGAGTCGCGGAAGTCGCAGGCCTGGGTCGTGCATCCGGGTGTCATCGCCGCCGGATAGGCGTAGAGCACGACCTTGCGCCCGCGCAGGTCGGCAAGGCTGAGCGTCTTGCCGTCGGCGGTCGGCAGTTGCCATTCCGGTGCTTTTGTCCCTGGTTCAAGCCTCATGAACGGACCCTATCAAGACCGCGTCCACAGCTTGTTGCAAGTTATATGCAACAAGGCGATGATGATTCAGTGGACCTCGCGATGCACATCAGCAATGGGATCATCAACGGCCCGGTTTCGCTGGCCTACGCCGTCATAGCCGTCGTCCTGCTCGCCCTCGCCCTCAACCGGGCGCGCCAGGACCTGTCCGATCGTCTCGCCCCGATGGCCGGACTGGTCGCGGCGTTCATTTTCGCCGTGCAGATGCTCAACTTCCCTGTGCTCCCGGGCGTCAGTGGGCACCTGCTGGGCGGCGCGCTTGCCGCCACACTAGTCGGGCCGTGGGTCGGTGCGCTCTGCGTCTCCGTTGTGCTGATCGTGCAGGCTTTGATCTTCGCGGACGGAGGAGTGTCAGCCCTAGGGCTTAACATCGCCAACATGGCTCTGCTCGGCACGGCGGTGGGCTACATCGTCGTGATCGCACTGATGAAGATGTTGCCCCGCAACGCATCCGGCGTGGGCATCGCCGTCTTCGTCGCGTCCGTCATCAGCGTCGTCCTGGCCTCGCAGGGCTTCGTGCTGCAGTACTACCTGGGTGGCGACGTGGATCTGACCGTGGGCTACGGCCAGATCTCGGCGGCCATGGCCGGCGTGCATACGCTGATCGGCCTGGGCGAGGGCTTGATCGCGGCGATCACCGTCACCACCGTGGCCAAGGTGCGGCCCGACCTGGTCTATGCGCTGCGCGGGGAGCGGCTCAGCACCGAGCCCGTGATCGCCAGCCCGCGCCGGCTCGTGCTGGTGGGCATCTTCGCGGCGCTCGTGCTCGCGGGCGGTGTGAGCTATTTCGCCTCCGGCGCTCCCGACGGACTCGACGCGACCACGCTCAAGGGTTGCACGGTCGACGAGGCGACCGGCGAGATCACGGGCGGGCAGTGCATCGCCCAGACCGCCAAGGATCACGAGCTCGCGGGCGGCTGGCTCGGCGACTACGGGGTCAACGGCATCGAGGGCACGACCGGCATCGCCGGTGTGATCGGTGTCATCCTGACCTTCGCCATCGGCTTGGCCATTTTCTGGGGGGTACGCCGCAGGCGCTCCCGCGATGGCGACGCCTCAACCCACGCGTCCGAGGTCGGCGCCAAATGAGACGGGACTGACTGATGGGGGCGGGCCACGCGCACGCGATGTATGTGCACCAGCACTCGCCGGTGCACCGCCTCGCGCCCGAGGTGAAGATCGTCGTTGCGCTGGCGTTCACCTTCACGGTCGTCGCGACGCCGCGCGAGGCGTTACCAGCCTTCGGGGCCTACGCGCTGATGGTCGTGCTCCTCGCGGTCATCGCGCGTGTCCCGGCCGGTTGGCTGGCCAAGCGGAGCCTGATCGAGCTGCCGTTCGTGGCCACCGCGCTCCTGCTCCCGTTCTTCTCGACCGGGCCGCGGGTCAGCGTGCTCGGCCTGTCGCTCGCGGTCGACGGGCTGTGGGCGGGGTGGAACATCGTGGTCAAGGGCACGCTCGGGGTGCTGATCGCCCTGCTCCTCGCCGCCACGACCTCCGCCCGCGACCTGCTCGTCGGGCTCGACCGCCTGCGCACGCCGCAGGCCATGACCCAGATCGCGCTGTTCATGCTGCGCTATCTCGAGGTGCTGGCCGACGAGGCGCGGCGCATGCGCATCGCCCGCATGTCGCGATTGGACGATCCCCGCTTCCTGTGGCAGGTCAAAGGGTTCGCCAGCGGGTTGGGCACGCTGTTCCTGCGCGCCTTCGAGCGCGGTGAGCGGGTCTACCTCGCCATGCAATCCCGCGGCTATACCGGTCGGCTGCCGGCCACGCTATATGCCGACAGCGCCGCTACCGCGAGGCAGTGGGCCGCCGGCGCCGCGATTCCCTTGATCGCCGTGCTCGTTCTCCTTTTTGGAGGGTACCTGTGGAAGCCCTAAGGATCGAAGACTTAAGATATTCCTATCCCGATGGGCACCAGGCCTTGCACGGCGTCGATCTGCGGATCGGGGTTGGCGAGCGGGTCGCCCTGCTGGGGCCCAATGGCGCGGGCAAGACGACGCTAGTCTTGCACCTTAACGGGATCCTGCCCGCGCCGCGCATGCCGGGCGCAGCCGGCTCGGTCACGGTCGGCGACCAGCGCATCGATCCCGCCGACCGGGCCGGGCTGACCGAGATCCGGCGCCGGGTGGGCATTGTCTTCCAGGATCCCGACGACCAGCTGTTCCTGCCCACCGTCGCGGAGGATGTCGCGTTCGGGCCGGCCAACCTTGGCCTGCGTGGCGGCGAGCTCGGCGCGCGGGTCGACGAGGCGCTCACCGCCGTGGGCATGCTCGAGCACAAATCCCGTGCGCCGCATCACCTTTCGCTCGGCCAGCGCCGCCGGGTGGCGGTGGCCACCGTGCTCGCCATGCGCCCCGAGCTCCTCGTGCTCGACGAACCATCGTCCAATCTGGACCCCCAGGCCCGCCGCGAACTCGCCGAAATCCTGCTCGCCCTCACCGGCCCCGGCACGTCATCCCCGTCGCTACCCGCCGCCATCGGCGCAACTCGGCCGGACACGGCTTCCCTGGACACGGCTTCCCTGGACGCGGCCGACGACGACGCCGGCCTGCCGCTGCCCACCCGGTCCCGCGACGGGTCGCGCCAGCCGGTCACCATGCTCATGGTCACCCACGACCTGCCCTATGCGCTGCAGCTGTGCGAGCGTTCCGTCATCCTCGACGAGGGCCGCATCGTGGCCGACGGCCCCACCCGCGAGCTGCTCGCCGACACCGACCTGCTTGCGCGCCACCGCTTGGAGCTGCCATTCGGCTTCTCCGCCCACGCCACCACCTGACCGCGTGGGCCGGTCGCGTGGGCCGGTCGCGTGGGCCGGTCGCGTGGTGGCTCACCTGTGGGAGGCGAGCGCCCGGGCGGATTCCAGACCGGTTCGTAGCGTTGACGGCGGTCGCTACCGTGGCGGCATGGGAGGCGGGACGTCGCGCAGGTTCATGCTGGCCATCATGTTGAGCGCGGTCTTGCTGTCGGCCCTGGCGCTCGCGGGGGGTCGCTGGGCCGATCAGCGTTGGTTCGGCTGGGTGCTGCTCGTTATTTTCCCCGTCCTGCTGGGCGCGTTCGTCGCGACCTTCACCATTTGGTTCAGCATGAGCGCCGACGAAAGATGGCGCCTGAGCCGGTGGGGTGGCCTCGACCGTCGGTCGCGGCGGCGGCGTCCGGCCATCGAGGAAGAGCTTCCGCAGGAGGAGAAGCGACGCGCGCACGGGGAGCGGGTGGCGCGGAGCCGATCCCGGCTGGGCCCCGGCCGCAGGCGCGGGAGACGGGACCCAGCCGGGCCTTAGCAGCCCCGGGGCAGGCCAATCAGCTCACGGAAGTCTTCAGGAGCAGTTTGCCGGTGGTCCGGCGTGACGCGAGGTCGTCGTGGGCGCGGGCGGCTTCGGCCAGCGGATAACGCTCGTGGACGCGGATGTCGAGCTCGCCGGAGGCGATCCAGCCGAACAGGTCGCCGGCCCGCGCCCGCAAAGTGTCTGCCTCCACGATGTGATGCACCAGCGTGGGCCGCGTCAGGAAGGCGGATCCGGCCTCCTGCAGCCGCATCGGGTCGAAGGGTGGCACGGGTCCGCTTGCGGCACCATACAAAACCAGGGTCCCGCGTAGCCGCAGGCTCGCCAGCGAGGCGTCAAAGGTGTCCTTGCCCACCCCGTCGTAGACGGCCGCCACACCCTGCCCGCCCGTCAACCGGCGCACCTCGGCAACGATGTCCTGGGACGAGTACCGAATGATGTCCGAAGCGCCGGCGGCAAGCGCAAGCCGCTCCTTCTCCTCGGTGGACACGGTCCCGATGACCCGCGCCCCGAGTTTGACCGCCAGCTGCGTGAGCAGCAGCCCCATCCCGCCAGCGGCGGCATGGACGAGCACGATGTCGCCGGCCCGCACGGGATAGCTGTCACGCAGCAGGTAGTGCGCGGTCAAGCCTTGTAGCAGAGCCGCGGCGGCAGTGTCCAATGTGATCGATGCGGGAACGGGCACAACCCGGTCGGCGCCGGCCAGGGCCAGCTCCGCATACGAGCCGAGCAGGTCGACGGAGGCGACCCGGTCGCCCACGGCGACCCCCGTCACCGAGGGCCCGACCGCGACCACGACGCCCGCGCCCTCACCGCCCGGCGTGAAGGGCAGCGGCTTGGCGATACGCCCCGACCGATGGTAGATCTCGATGAAGTTGATGCCCGTGGCCTCGAGCTCGACCAGCACCTGCCCCGGCCCGGGTGTGGGCGCCGACGTCTCGTGCGGGACAAGCACCTGCGGCCCGCCGTGTTCGTGTACCTGAATAGCCTGCATACCCCGGTCAACCGCGGACCGGCCCGCAAGATTTCAGTTTGGTCCTACCAAATGGCGATGGCGATCCCGGTCACCGACAGCGACGCGAGGCCACCGCCCGCGAGCGTGAGGACAGCCAGCAGCCAGCCGGGCACGTCACGCCACGGGGCCGGCCAGCTCGCCAGCGACAGCGGCAGCATCACCTGGTACCCAATGAACCAAAGAGCCATCATGGTGCTCAAGGCGGTCCACCAGACCGAGGGGATAAAAGGATTGCCGA
>JBIOYB010000068.1:0-19832 GCA_044869915.1 Allorhizocola sp. | reverse complement strand
GCTCGCTGCTCGTGATCGTGTCGCTCGCGGTGTGGCAGTTTGGCGCGCCGATGGTGATTTTCCTTGCCGGGCTCAAGCAGATCCCGCAGGAGCTCTACGACGCGTCCGCTGTGGACGGTGCCGGGTGGTGGCGCACGCTGCGCTCGGTGACCCTGCCCATGCTGTCGCCGGTCATCTTCTTCAACCTGGTGCTCGAGACGATCCATGCGTTCCAAGCCTTTACCGGCGCGTTTGTCGTCAGTGGAGGGCGCGGCGGTCCGAGCGACTCGACCCTTTTCTACACGCTTTACCTGTACCAGAAGGGCTTCACCGAATATCGCATGGGCTACGCGTCGGCCATGGCATGGCTGCTCGTGCTCGTCATCGCCATCATCACCGCGCTGCTGTTCCGGACCGCGCGCATGTGGGTCTTCTATGCGGGTGAACGATGAGAAAGCTTTTGTGGCACGGGGTTTGCGTCGCGCTCCTCGCTGTCCTGCTCTACCCGATCGCATGGCTGGTGGCGTCGTCGGTCAAGCCCGCCAACGAGATCCTGTCCGACATGACGCTGTCGCTGTGGCCCGACCGGTTCGTCATCGCCAACTACACCGAGGTGTTCCAGGGCGCGGCGGGCATCAGCGTGTGGCGGTTCCTGACCAACTCGGTGATCGTCTCGGTCGGCTCGGTCATCGGCAACGTCGCGTCGTGCGCGCTTGCCGCGTATGCGTTCGCCTGGCTGCGCTTCCGGCTGCGGGGCGCGATGTTCGCCTTCATGATCGGCACGATCATGCTGCCGATCCACGTGGTGCTCATCCCGCAATACACGATCTTCCAGCGGATGGGCATGGTCGACACGTTCTGGCCGCTCGTCCTGCCCAAACTCCTTGCCACGGACGCGTTTTTCATCTTCCTCATCGTGCAGTTCATGCGCGCGCTGCCGCGCGAGCTCGGCGACGCCGCGCGCATCGACGGCTGCGGACCCATCCAGACGTTTCGCTATGTCGTGCTCCCGCTGAGCAAGCCGGCGCTCGTGACCACGGCCATATTCACGTTCATCTGGACCTGGAACGACTTCCTGAGCCAGCTCATCTACCTCAACACGCCGGACAACTACACGCTGCCGCTCGCGCTGCGGCTGTTCATCGACCAGACCAGCCAGACGTCGTACGGAGCGATGATGGCCATGTCGGTGCTCACGCTGCTGCCCATCGGGCTGTTCTTCTTCGCGTTCCAACGGTTCCTCGTCGAGGGCGTGGCGACGACAGGCATGAATGGATGAACCGCACCTTCGCCCGCTTCGCCGACTGCCTGCTGCTGGGCGTGCTCACGGCGCTCGCCTCGATCCCGGTCGTCACGGCCTATCCCGCGCTGGTGACCGCATGCGCGATGCTGCGGGAGGACACGCCCGTGGGGCCGTTGCGGTTCGCGTGGCGGCTGCTCAAGATTATGCGGTACGCGTGGCAGCCGGCCTTGGTGGTCCCGCTCCTCGTCGTCGACGTTGTGGCGGTGCGAGCCGGCGTCCCGGGCGCATGGGCGCTGACCGTCGCGCTCTGCGCGGTCGCCATCGTGGGGCTGCGCGGTGCGGCCGTGTGGCGGCCGGGGCTGAGCTGGGCGGCGGTCGCGCGCGACGCGGTGCGCGACCCGGCCGGATCCGCGCTCATCCTGCTGGCGGGGGCGTGCGCAGCGGCTATCGTGACACTCGTGCCGATCACCGCGTTGCTGGTCGGTGGGCCGCTGGCCAACGCGTTGGTGGCAGTCGAAGGGAACCGGAGCAAGCGCTCACTGCCGCCCTTTCAACGGGGACAAAAGGTGAGCATCGGGAGGAGAAGGCGTGGCTAAGGCGTGCGCCCCCATTGTCATGGAAACTCGGATAAGCGCTTAGGGAGAAACAACGTGCGTCGCGTCTGCTTCACGCTTCAGGTCAAGCCCGACCGGCTGGACGAATACAGGGAGCGCCACGCCGCGGTGTGGCCCGAGATGCTGGCCGCGCTGCGCGACACCGGCTGGCACGACTACTCGCTGTTCCTGCGCGAGGATGGGCTGCTCGTCGGGTACCTGATGACAGAGGACTTCCAAGCCGCGCTTGACGCCATGGACCGCACCGACGTCAACCGGCGCTGGCAGGCGGAGATGGCCGAGTTCTTCGAGGGCGGGCGGCCCGACCGGCAGATGTTCGTGCTTCAGGAAGTGTTCAATCTGGACAGTCAGCTGGGAGGCGGGTCATGACCGGCGAGGTAAAGGCGGGCTTGCGCGCGCTGCGGATCGAGACGCCATCGTGGGCGTTTGGCAACTCCGGCACGCGATTCAAGGTGTTCCCGCAGGAGGGCATCCCGCGCACACCGTGGGAAAAGGTGGCCGACGCCGCGGCCGTGCACCGCTTCACCGGTTCGGCGCCGAGTGTCGCACTGCACATCCCGTGGGATGCGGTCGGGTCCTATCCGGAGCTGACCGAGCACGCCGGCGGGCTGGGCGTGCGGCTCGGCACCATCAACTCAAATGTGTTCCAGGACAACGACTACAAGCTGGGCAGCGTGACCAACCCCGATCCGGGCGTGCGGCGCAAGGCCATCGGGCACCTGCTCGAGTGCGTCGACATCATGGACCAGACCGGGACGCGCGACCTGAAGCTGTGGTTCTCCGACGGCACCAACTATCCGGGGCAGGACAACTTCCGTGCGCGCCAGGATCGGCTCGCCGAGGCGCTGGCCAAAACGTATGAACGGCTGGGCGGGCAGCAGCGGATGTTGTTGGAATACAAGCTCTTCGAGCCCGCGTTCTACATGACCGACGTCCCGGACTGGGGCACGGCCTATGTCCACTGCGCGACGCTCGGGGATCGGGCGCGGGTGGTCATCGACACCGGGCATCACGCACCGGGTACCAATATAGAATTTATTGTCGCTTTTCTCTTGAGAGCCCAGAAGCTGGGCGCTTTCGACTTCAATTCGCGCTTCTACGCCGACGACGACCTCATGGTGGGCTCGGCCGATCCGTTCCAACTGTTCCGCATCATGCACGAGATCGTGCTGGCGGGCGCGCTCGATCCGGCCCCTGACACAGAGGCCATCGTCTTCATGCTCGACCAGTGCCACAACATCGAGCCCAAGATCCCGGCCGTGATCCGCTCGGTGATGAACGTGCAGGAGGCCACGGCCAAGGCCCTGCTGGTCGACCGCGCGGCACTGGAGTCGGCCCAGCGCGACGGCGATGTGCTGGGCGCCAACGCGGTTTTGATGGACGCCTACAACACGGATGTGCGGCCGCTGCTGCGGGAGTTCCGGGAGGAGCTCGGCCTCGACCCCGACCCGATCGCGGCCTACAAGCGTTCCGGCCACTTCGAAAAGATCTGCGCGGAGCGGGTCGGCGGGCAGGCCGCAGGCTGGGGCGCCTGAAACAGGGCCCCAACCCGCGGTTTTCCGGATGCGTTAACCGCAGAAGATCTCGACCTTGATGCGCGCCGGAGCGTGCTTGAAGCCGATGCGGTCCTGCTGGGTCAGGATCAGGTCGCTCGGCGACTCGTAGGTCTCCAGCACCCGGCCCGTCCTCGGGTCGAGCACCTTGATGGTGACCGTGCAGTCGTCCGGCCAGAAGCCGGGATCATAGAACGTGATGGTGATGAGGTCCCCCTGGAACGGGTTGGTGGTGTAGCCCACCTTCACACTGACGTCGTCCTTCGGGCACAGCTTCTTGAACTCAGGTGGCGTCGGGCCGTTGACCGGCTTGGAGACGAGGTCCTGCCCGTTCCTGAAGCCGGTGACATCCACGTCCACAATGGCCTGAAGCCGGGGCGCGGCGATCCGTTGGGCGGCGGTCATGCCGACCAGGCGGAGCGTGGCGCTCGGTTCAGGCCCGGGCGCGGAAGGAAACGGCGCGAGTGACTGGAACGTCCGCGTCGGCAGAGGCGCGGGCCCGGAAGGCGCCGGCGACGTGAACGTCGGCGTCGGCTCGGGCGCCGGCTCGGAAGGCGCCGGCGACGTGAACGTCGGCGTCGGAATGGGGCATGCCCCGGTCTCCTCGCATTCGCAGTCGGAGTCGAAGTCGGAGTCGGTCATCGCGACGTTGCGCGCAGACTCGGCTGTGCCCACGCCGGGCTGCACGAAGAACGCGCCGGCCACACCGACCGCGATCAGTGCGAGCAGCCCGAGCCTCAATTGTCTTGGTACTTGCGGCATTCTGTCCCTCCTCTAAAGGGTTGATGGACTTGAATGCGATTCGGCGAGGCCCTGGGGGCGGATGGCGTCGGACAATGTCCCATATCCGACTTGGAGGTCCCCGCCATGGCCGAGCCCGAGCTTGACCTGTTCCCATACGACACGCCGCACGAGCTTGACGCCGAACCCGAGTATGCCCATCTGCGCCGTGAGCACCCGGTGCGGCGGGTGAAACTGGCGCCCGGCGGTGAGGCCTACCTGGTGAGCCGCTACGAGGACGTCAAGCGGGTCTTCTCGGATCCGGTCTTCAGCCGCGCGGCCACGAGCGACCCGGGCGTCGCCGTGCTGCGGCCCGCGCAGCGCAACCCCTATCTGATGCTGAGCCTTGACGGTGCCGAGCATTTGCGGGTGCGGCGGCTGGTCGCGCGCGCGTTCGCCGCCCGCAGCGTCGAGCAGATGCGCCCGCGCATCGAGCAGATGGTGAACGAGCTCATCGACGGCATGCAGGCACAGCCGCGCCCGGTCGACTTCGTGTCGTCGTTCGCCGCCCCGCTGCCGGCGCTCGTCATCTCCGAACTGGTCGGTGCGCCCACGTCCGATGTGGACATCTTGCGCGAATGGATGGACATTTCCCTTTCGGTGACCGCATACTCCCCGGACGAGGTCCGTGCCGCGAGCGAGCAGATGTTCGGCTACCTCGGCCGGCTGATCGCCGCCAAGCGGGCCGACCCGGCCGACGACCTGCTGACCCGGATGATCCTGGCGCGCGACGAGGAGGACCGGCTGTCCGAGCCGGAGCTGCTGAACAACACCTACATCCTGCTCATCGGCGGATACGAGACGACAGCGGGCCTGCTGGCCAACGGCCTGCTCACCCTGCACCGCCACCCGGACCAGCTGGCGATGCTGCGCGCCGACCCGACCTTGATCCCCGGCGCGGTGGACGAGTTGCTGCGGTACGTCCGCATCGCCAAGTCCGCGCTGGAGCGGGTCGCCACCGAGGAGGTCGAGCTCGGCGGCACACACATCCCGCCCGGCGCGACGGTCATCCCGCTGCAATACTCCGCCAACCGCGACGAGGCCCTCACCGGCGACGATCCGGACCGCTTCGACATCACCCGCGAACCGTTGCCGCACATGGCCTTCGGCGGTGGAGCGCACTACTGCCTCGGCGCGCAGCTGGCGCGCCTGGAGCTGCGGATCGCGCTGGCCGGCCTCCTGCGCCGCCTGCCCGACCTGCGCCCCACGGTGGAGGCAGCCGCGGTGGACTGGAAGCAGGGCCTGCTCACCCGCGGCCCCGCCAGCCTCCCGGTCACCTGGTAGCGGCCCTGACCCACAGCGCAAGCCACCCCGCCCGTCACGCGACAGCGGCCCAGGCCGACGCCCGGGCCCAAGCGGGACCTGCTCACCCGCGGCCCGGCCACACTGTCTGTCACGCGGTAGCCAGCCCACGGACCGACGCCGAAACCGCCGCATTTTGCCGGTCGCGCCGAGCGGGCCTGCTCACCCACGGCTCGGTAGGCCGCCGCAGTCGCCCACCGGCCGGCCGCCCTGCCCGGGCCGCGACCGCGGCCCGTGACTCGGCGCGCGAAGGCGCCCGGCCGCGCTACCCGTGACGCGGAGTGGCCGGGTTGGGGCCGCCGCGCGGGCCGGAAAGGCTGCGGCGCCTGCACACCCGCGGCCCGGCCACGCTGCCGGGTTGCGGGCGGGCCGGGCGGGCTGTCGGGTCACAGCCTTCCGGCCGGGCGGGCCGTCGGGTCGCGGGCGCGCCAAGCGGGCCGGGCCCGGCCTGCCGGGTCACATCCTTCCGGCCGGGCAGGCTGTCGGGCCTGGCCTGCCGGGTCACAGCCTTCCGGCCGGGCGGGGCTGTGGGGCCCGGCCAAGCGGCTCAGGTCAGGTCAGGATGAGGTAGAGGTCGGAATACCAGATGGTGGTCGGAGCGGCGCGGCACTCCCAGGTGTAGGCGTTGCCCTCGACGTAAACCTGCTCGTAGCCTTCGTCGGCGCAGTCGAACACATCCCCGTGCCGGCTGTGGAAGACCCAGGTGCCCTGTATGGCCCAGAGGTCCCACAAACCGTTGCCGCTGTTGGTCTGGCAGTAGAAGGCCTGGATCACGCCGCCGGCCTTCAGCTCCGCGCCCTTGTCGAGGCACGGCATGTCGCCGAAGATGTCGCCCGGGTAGCCGCCGCTGTGCACGAACCAGCCCTCGGTCGCCGCCGCGGGAGTGGCCGTCATCGCGACGACCGCGATGGCGCTGGCCAGGATGACCCCGGCCCTTCGCAGTAAGTTGACAGGCATCATTCAAGGAAAATCGAAGGTTGTCTAACTGTCAACCATCTCGTGGCGGACCCGCAGATCCTCCGGCCCGTAGACCGCATCGATAGCGGCAGGGTCGTCGGCCGCGCACACCGAGGCAGTCGGATCCATCAGCGGACCGTAGTCGGCGCCGGTCTTGCCCTGACGCGCATGCAAGGACCGCCGAAAGTGGCGGCACGTGCCGACCACGCGCTGCTGCGGCGGCCGGGGCACGGCAGCGGCGCGGGATCGACGGCGAGCAGCGCGCGAACGATGTCGCAAGCGCGCCGCAAGTCCTTCTCCGCCAAGCGATCCCGCGCCGCGGACTCCTCCATCAGGCGAATTAGCCAGCGAAAGCTGTTGCGGGTCAAGGGTGGTGAAGACCCCAGGCAAGCCGTAGTCCGTCATGCCCGGGACACTACCCACCACCCCCGACACTTTCGCGTTATCGCACGTAGATGTTGGGTTGGGGCGGTGTGCTCATGCCGTTGCCAAGGAAGAAGCTCGGATGCGGCGGCTGGTTGTAGGCCGTGTTCTGCCACGCCAACGCGACCCGATACTGCGGGTCGTGCGCGAGCGTGAAGATGCGCGTCGTCGTCGGCGTCGCCGTCGTGTAGATGCGCAGCGCACTGCTGTTGCTGGTGCGCCAGATCACCTCTTCACGCCAGTCGCCGAAGATGTCGCCCGACAACGCGGGTGTGGCCTTGGTGCCGTTGTTGGACGCCACGCCCGACGCGGTCAGCAGCCTCGTGTCGCTGCCCGTGCCGTACTTGTCGATCCGTGTCTGGTCAAGCAGTTCGCGTACCGGATCAGCATCCCACCAAATCAGGAAGTTGGCCGACGACGGCGTCCGCCCGACCGATCCGCCCGAAGCGTTGAACAGGTTGGTCATGTTCGGGCCCGCGCCCCAGAACTCGGCACCGGCGTTGCCCGCGTAGATGTCACCCGCGACGCCCCGGCCGGGTCCTTCGACGCCACCGTTGTTGGGGCGCTGGAAGATGAGCTGGCCATTGGAGGCCGCCCGCAGGTCGGCTCCGGGCTGGCTGCTCGACTCGTGGATGTCCCAGATCTCGAGACCCGCCCGCGACGGCACGAGGTCGCCCACGTGCAGTGCGTCGCCGTGGCCCCAGCCCGACGCCCACATGAAGGTCCCGTTGTCGTTGATGACCGCGGAACCGTAGATAATCTCGTCGCGCCCGTCGGCGTCGACGTCGGCCACCGACAGGTTGTGGTTGCCCTGACCGTAGGCGCCGCCGCTGCCGCCGGAGTCGTAGAACCACCGCTGCACAAGGCTTCCGTTGCGGAAGTCCCACGCCGCGATGGTGGCCCGCGTGTAGTATCCGCGCGCCATGATGAGCGAAGGCCGCGTACCGTCCAAATAGGCCGTTGCCGCAAGGAACCGATCGACCCGGTTGCCATACGAGTCGCCCCACGACGAGACGGTGCCGCGCGGCGGGTTGTAGTTCACGGTTGACCGGATGGACCCGTTCAGCCCGTCAAACATGGTCAGGAATTCCGGCCCGGCGAGGACGTAACCGCTGGAGTTGCGGTGGTCCGCCGACCCGTTGCCGATGACCTGGCCCGTGCCCGACACGGTCGCGTCGGCGGTCTTCATCGCGACCTCGGCCCGCCCGTCGCCGTCGTAGTCATACACCTGGAACTGCGTGTAGTGTGCGCCCGCCCGGATGTTGCGCCCGAGGTCGATGCGCCACAGCCGCTGCCCGTTCAACCTATACGCGTCAACGTATACGTTGCCGGTGTAGCCGGACTGCGAGTTGTCCTTGGCGTTGGACGGATCCCACTTGACGACGATCTCGTATTGTCCGTCGCCGTCGAGATCCCCGACCGACGCGTCGTTGGCCGAGTACGTATACGCCTCACCGGCCGGGGTCGTCCCGCCCGGTGGCACCTGGATCGGCACGTCCAGGTATCCGGTCGAGCCGATCTGCAGCGCGGACTCGGACGCCGGACCCTCGACCCCGTTGATGACCGCGCGCACGGTGTAGGGAGAACCCTGCGCGGCGCCATTGTCGAAGAAGTTGGTGTGCGACTGCGTCGCCACCAGCGTCGTGCCACGGTATAGCCGGTATGACACGGAGGACGGCTCCGTGCCGAGCATGCGCCAGCTGACGAAGTTGCCGCTGCCTGAGCGTAGGGAGATCAGGCCCCGGTTGAGATCCTCCATCTGCTTGCCGGTTTCCGGCGGCTGGGTCCCGCCCACCTCGAAGTCGATGTAGTCGATGTTTGCCAGCCCGTTGGCCGTGGTCGGCGAGATTGTGATGGTGTTGTTTCCCGCGGAAACCTGAAGTGTCACCGTGCTGGTGATCCAGGTGGTCCACGCGCCGGTGCCGGAGAAGGCGAGTGCCGTCCCGTTGACGGTCGCGGGCCGGTCGGTCGTGGTCCCGTTGGCGTAGCGGACCCCGACCGTCGCCGTTCCGGCGGCGGACGCGTTGACCGTGAACGTCACGGCCGCACCGACGGCGTTGTTGGCGTTGCAGAAGCCGGACCCGGAGAACCCGGCGTGGTTGGAGTCGATGGTGCCATTGCAGTTGGCGCTTTCGGCCTCGTAGCGGGTCGGCGCGGCATACACCGGTCCCGCAAGGAAGATGAGCATCGCGCAGGCTGCGGCGCCCGCCAATCGTCTCATCGTGCATCCTCCCTAGTAGACGTAGGGCCAACCGGCGGTGTCCCAGCCGAGCCGGTTGATGCCCAGAAACGCCGCCCCGTTGTCGGCGTAGTAGTGGTAGAACAGGAATTCGGCGCCCGCGTCGGTGAGCACGGCTTGATGCCCAGGCCCATGGATCGAGCCTTGCCCGGCCAGGATTTGCGTCCCGCCACCGGAGGTCATCGCCACGCCGTCGCGGTCGACATACGGCCCGTTGATCCCCATCGATCGGCCGACCATGACTCGATATGTGCTCGCCGCGCCGCGGCAGCACAGGTCAAACGACACGAACAGGTAGTAGTAGGCACCGCGCCGGTGGATCGACGGCGCCTCGACCGCCCCCGCGGCCGTGGTCCGCTGCGCCACCGCCCGCACCGCGGTGTCCATTGTGGATCGCCTTCCCGTGGCCGGGTCGAGCCGGATCTGCTTGATGCCGGTCCAGAACGACCCGAACGTCAGCCACCACTGCCCGGACGCATCGACCACCAGGTGGGGGTCGATGGCGTTGTAGTTGACCGACGTGCCGCTCTCGATGATCAGGCCCTGGTGGGTCCAGCTGCCGGAGGCGGCGGTAGGACTGGTCGCTAGGAAGATCGCCGAACGCTGGGAACCGAACGTCGAGGCGGAGTAGTAGAGGTAGTACTGTCCATTGTGGAACGACAGATCCGGCGCCCACAGGTTGGCGCTGCCACCCGTGTAGGCCGTGCTCCACGGCGCGCCACCCGGCCAGACCACTCCCGCGTTGCTCCACGAGGTGCGGTTCGTGGAGGTCTTCAGTGGCAGGTTGTTGCCTGTCGCCGCGACGATATACGTGCCGCTGGGCGACTTCACCACGGTCGGGTCGTGCGCCCGTGTGGAGCCCGTGATCGGTATCGGGCTGGGATACGGGCCCGGCGCGGCATTCGCCGGGCCCGCCAGGAGCAGGAGCATCCCGCAGGTCGCTGCGCTCACCTTTGCGATCATCTGAACCCTTCCCGGGACTTGAAAGGTTTCAATGTTCTGCTAAGCATGACAGCTGATCGCCGTTTGTCAATTCACTCGGTGTAGTACGTCGCGTCCGCTCTGTCCGTCGCCGTGCTCACGGCCTGCGCATATAGCAGCGAGTTGGAGTGCCGGATGTAACGCCCGGCGAAGTTGTACGACTCGAACGACACGCCCGCCGCGTCCGCGAGCCCTGCCCTGCGCAAGAACGAGGCGTCCGACCGGAACACCGACGAACCGTCGTTGCGCTCGACCCACACCTCGAAGTTCTTGTGCCGCAGGAAGTATCCGGGGAAGTTGGCCGACTCGAGCGAGACCGTCCCGCTGCCCGCCAACCCGGTCACGATCCGGAACTGCGAGTCCGCCAGCACGGTGACGTTGGCCTCGACCCGCGCCCGGAAGTTGTAGTGCCGGATGTAGCCGTTACTCACGTTCTGTGAGCGCAGCCGCACGGGCGTAATCCCGTCGCTGACCGGGATGCCGAAGTTTGGCGTGCCGTCGGCGTTCCAGTACAGCTTCTGCAGCCGCGTGCGCCGGTTTGGATCGTTCAAAGGATCGCCGGAGATGTCGCGGTAGCTGCGATCGTGGTAGACCAGGATGTCGCTCTGCCCGTCCTCGGACACCGTGAACGTGTTGTGCCCCGGGCCGTATTGACTCGTGTTGGTGTTGCTCACGAACACCGGCGTCGACGTCTTCGACCACGACGATGCCGACAGCAGGTTGGCCGTGTCCGAGGCCGTCAGCAACCCGATGCAGTAGTTGGCGTCCGTCGCGCTCGCGGAGAACGCCATGAAGATGCGCCCGTTGCGCTTGATGACCGCGGGACCCTCGTTGACGTTGTGTCCCACCCGCTCCCACGCATACGTCGGTGACGATATCTTCACCGGCGTTCCCGTGATGGTCCACGGGCTGGTCATGCGCGCGAGGTAGATCGACGTGCCGGTGACCACGCCGTCGTTTTGCGCCCACGCCAGATATCGCGAACCGTTGTGGGTAAACGTCGTCGCGTCAAGCGAGAACGTGTCCAGCGGGGTGACGATCCGCCCCCGCTCCACCCACGTGCCGCTCATCGGGTTGGCGCTGGAGTTTTCCAGCACGTACATCCGGATCCGCCATATGTCGTTGGACCAGCCCGCGGCGAAGTAGACGTACCACTTCCCGTCGATGAAGTGGATTTCCGGCGCCCAGATGTGCGCGCCCATTTCGCCGCTGGCGTGCCTGGTCCAGATCGTCTGTTCGGACGCGCTCGCCAGCCCCTGCAGGGTTGTCGAGCGCCGCAGCACGATCCGGTCGTACGCGGGTACGGTGGCCGTGAGGTAGTAGTAGCCGTCCGTGTGCTTCCAGATGTGCGGATCGGCGCGCTGCGCTATGAGCGAGTTGGTGAACTGCACGGGCGGCGAGGCCTGCACAGGGCCGGCAAAGACCACTAGAGAGGCCGCCACCACGGCCACCCCTAAGTATCTACGCATGACTGCCCCCTGAAATGGGATTAACGGAGTGTTGCCTGTAGATGTTAACGTTCACAAATGCGAAGTCAATCTCTCCTTCGAGCTTTAGTGAGCGTTAACATCGTGGCGCTCGCCCTGGCCGCGACGCCGGTGCTCGCGGCAGCCCCACCGCCCGGGCAGGCGACGCGCTACACGATGACCGCGTTCACCAACAGCAGTGAGTCCAATCTGTACGTCTACGACTCCCCCGACGCGACCGCCTACACCCTGCGGCGTGGACCCGCCTACACCCCGCCCGCGGGCGCGATCCGCGATCCCAGCATCCTGCGGCACACCGACGGCCAGTACTACCTGACCTACACCACGCGCACGTGGTCGGCCACGAGCACGGCCATCGGCTTCGCCCGCAGCAGCGACCGTCTCAATTGGACATTCCTGTACGACTACACGGTCCCGATTTCCGGCCTCGCCCGCACCTGGGCGCCGGAATGGTTCGTCGACGCCAACGGGAGTGTGAACATCATCCTGTCCGCCTCGACATTCTCCGGCGGCGAGTACACCTTCCGTCCCCACCTGCTCACCGCGACCAACTCGGCGCTCACCGCCTGGAGCGCACCGCGTGTGATGTCGGGCCTGTCGCCCAACTACATCGACACGTTCGTCGTGCGGGTCGGCTCGACCTACCACGCGTTCGCCAAAAACGAGACGACCAAGTACATCGAGTACGCGACCGCGTCCAGCCTCGTCGGCCCATACACGTTGCAGCGCACCGGAAACTGGGCGGGCTGGGGCGGCGGCCGCGAAGGCCCGGCGCTCATCCCGCTCGACAACGGCGGCTGGCGCATCTTCTACGACGGCTACACCACCGGGCAATACTTCTACAGCGACAGCTACGACACCTTCGCCACGTGGTCGACGCCGACCCAGCTGCCCGGACTGACCGGCTTCGTGCGGCACCTCACGGTGCTCAAGGAGGTCGTGCCGGGCGGCGCGACCATGCCGCTCAACGCGCGCCGCTCACTGCAGTCGGTGAACTTCACCGGCCGCTACATCAGCCAGCGCAACAGCCTCGGCTACGCCGACCCGGTGACGTCGTCGAGCACCACCGCGGTCAAGCTGGCGGCCACGCTCACCATCGTGGCCGGGCTGGCCGACGCCAACTGCTACTCGTTTGTCGAACCGGGCGGGCGCTATCTGCGTCACTATGGCTACCGGGTCCGCTTCGACACCAACGACAACACGGCCACGTTCGGCAAGGACGCGACCTTCTGTGCCCGGCCGGGCTCCGCCGGCGGCTCGGTTTCCCTCGAGTCCTATAACTTCCCCGGCCGGTACCTTCGCCACTACAACTACGAACTGTGGGTCGACCCGCACGCCAACACCGCCCAATTCCGTGCCGACAGCAGCTTCACCGTCGTCACCGCGTGGGGGTGATGACCACCTTCAGCCCGGCCCGCGAGGCCGCCACCTCAAACGCGGTGGCGGCCTCCGCGAGCGGAAACGTCTCGCTCACCAGCGAACCCAGGTCGACCACGCCCCGCGCCACGAGATCGGTGGCGCGCGGGTAGACGTCCTTCATCCGCCGCGACATCACCAGCGTCAGCCCTTTGCGCCGCGCGACCCCGGCCGTAAAACTCGTGCGGTCGTTGTCGGGGATCCCGACCAGCACCACCCGCGCACCGGGCCGGACCGCCCGGATCGCCGAGTCCACGGCGCTGTCCGTCCCGCCCACCTCAAACGCCACATCCACATCGGCGTCCTCCGGCAGTGGGTCCGCGCCAAGCCGCACCGCGGCGGCGAGCCTGTGCGGCAACGGGTCGGCCGCGAACACCCGCGAGGCCCCCGCCGCCCGGGCGATCTGGATGAGCATCAGCCCGATCGGGCCGCACCCGACGACCGCCACCGACATCCCGAGCCGCATGTGCGCCAGATCGAGCGCGTGGATCGCGACGCCCAGCGGCTCCAGCAGCGCACCGTCCACATCGGACACCGAATCGGGCAGCGGCACGAGCAACGCCGACGGCCACACCACAAACTCCCGAAGCCCGCCGTCACACGTCCAGTTGCCCGCGAACTCCACCCGCACGCACAGATTGGGATTGCCGGACAGGCACTGAGCGCACGCCTCGCACGCGATATTCGGGTCGACCGCGACCCGCTGCCCATGCCGCGGGCCGCCCTCGATGACGCCCGCGAACTCGTGCCCGAGGACCAGCGGGCGCTCCCCCACGCGCGCCTCGCCGATCCCGCCCTCTTCAAACCAGTGCAGATCCGACCCGCAAAGCCCGACCGCCGTCACCCTCACCCGGCTCTGGCCCTCGCCCACCACGGGCACGGGCTCCTCACCGATCCGCAGGTCCTTGGCCCCGTGCAGTCTCGCTACCAGCATGGACACGAGCCTACCTACGCCGGCGCTGGTGTCTTGCGCGCCCCCATCAGCCTCTGCAGCAGGATGAACGCGAGCAGCAGCGAACCCACGAAGATCCGCACCCACCAGGAGCTCAGCGTGCCCTCGAAGTTGAGGATCGTCTTGACCATCCCGAACACGAGCACGCCCAGCAGCGTGCCGAGCACCGTGCCGGAGCCACCGGTGAGCAGCGTCCCTCCAATCACGACCGCCGCGATCGCGTCGAGCTCAAGCCCCACGCCGATGGACGGGTCACCGGACTGGATGTAGAAGATGTACAGCACGCCCGCGAACGCCGAGCAGAAGCCGCTGACCGCGTAGACGGCCAGCTTCGTGCGCGCCACCGGCGCACCCATCAGCAGCGCCGACTGCTCGTTGCCGCCCACCGCGTAGACCTGGCGGCCGAATCGCCGGTAGTGCAGCACATACACCGCCACCAAGAGCACCGCCAGCGAGATGAGCGCGCCTAGCGACAGCCGCGTCCCGCCTGGCAGATAGAGCCGTGATTCGGCGATGCTCTGGATGAACGGATCGCGGATCGAGATCGAGTTGTCGTCGATGACGAAACACAAGCCGCGGAAGAGAAACAGCCCGGCGAGCGTCACGATGAACGGCTGGATCTCCAGATAGTGGATGGCCGCGCCCATCAGCAGCCCGGCCAGCGTCCCGATCGCGAGCACGATCAGGATCACGAGCCACGACGTCCACCCCTGCCGCACGATCAGCCACGCGGAAAACATCGTGCTGAACCCGGCGACGGCGCCCACCGACAGATCAATGCCGCCGGACAGGATGACAAACGTCGCCCCGACCGCGGCGGCCAACAGGAAGCTGTTGTCCACGAACAGGTCGTAGATGGCCTGCCCGTCAAACTTGGGATAGCGCAGGTAGCCACTGACGATCATCACGACCAGCAGGCTCGCGGTCACCATCACCGGCAGCCGCCGGCGCGTAGCCGGGCTCATCATGCCGCAGTCTCCACTCTCGACGGTTGGGCTGGGGACGGCTCGACCCTGGGCGGCTCCACTCTCGTCGGCCTAACCCTACGGATCACCGGCAGCAGGCACACGATGATGACCACGACGGCCTTGAAGACCATGGTGCCCTGGGACGGTACCCCCAAAGTCAAAATGGTTGTCGTCAAAGACTGGATGATCAGTGCGCCGATGACGGTGCCACCGAGGTAGAACCGCCCGCCGAGAAGCGAGGTCCCTCCAATCACGACGGCCAGGATCGCGTCGAGCTCAATCCACTGGCCGGCGCTGTTGCCGTCGGCCGCGGAGATGTTCGAGCTGACCATCAGGCCGGCGATGCCGGCACACAGCGCACAGAAGGCGTACGCGATGATTTTGAGCGTCTGCGACCGGATGCCCACCAACCGGCTCGCTTCGGCGTTGCCACCGACCGACTCCAGCAGCAGCCCGAGCGCGGTGCGCCGGGTGATCACCGCGGTCAGCCCGACCATCACCGCGGCGATCGGCACGACCACCGGCAGGCCCAGCCAGAACCCGCTGATCACCTTGTACGGCGAGCTGGTGATCGTGATGATCTGGCCGCTCGTGACGAGCTGCGCGATGCCGCGTCCGGCCACGAGCAGGATCAAGGTGGCGATGATGGGCTGGATCCCGAAGCGCGCCACCAGGACACCGTTCCACGCGCCGAGCACGAGCGCGGTCGCCAGCGCGAGGGCGATGGCGATCAGCACGGCGCCGACGCTGTTCTGATCGGGCTGCCGGCTGATGTAGAAGCAGGCGATCGCGCCCGCGATGGCCACCACCGAGCCGACCGACAGGTCGATCCCGCCCGTCGCGATCACCAGCGTCATGCCCAGGGCCACCAGCATCAGCGGTGCGCCGTTGAGCGCGATGTCGATGAGGCTGCCGTGCAGGTTGCCGTTGACCAACTCGATCGAGAAGAAGTCGGGCTTCTCGAACAGGTTGACCAGCAACAGCACCAACAGCGCCATCAGCGGCCAGAACAATCTGTGCCGCACGATTGTTTTGACCGTCATGCCTTCGCTCCGCTCGCGATGATCTCCATGATGCGATCAGCGTCGATATCTTCCGCGTTGGCGATCTGCGACACCAGGTGCCGGTCGCGCAGCACGCCGATGGTGTGGCTCAGGCGCAGCACCTCTTCCAGCTCCGCCGAGATGTACAGCACGGCCATCCCACCCTCGGACAGCGACACCACCAACTTCTGGATTTCGGTCTTGGCCCCGATGTCGATCCCCCGCGTCGGCTCATCCAGGATCAGCAGCCGCGGCTGGGTGATGAGCCAGCGCGCCAGCAAAACCTTCTGCTGGTTGCCCCCGGACAAAGATCCCACCGGCAGTTCCGGATTCGCGGGCCTTATATCCAACACCTTTATATACTTAGACACCAGCTCATCGCGCTTCTCTGTCGCGAGTGGACGGGTCCACCCCCGCGCCGCCTGCAGCGCGAGGATCATGTTTTCCCGCACCGTGAGCTCCGGCACGAGCCCTTCCTCGCGCCGATTTTCCGAGCAGAAGGCGATCGACCGCTCGATGGCCGCATTGGGCGAGCGCAGGCTGGCCGGCTCGCCGTCGATGACCACCTTGCCGCTGTCGGCGTGATCGGCGCCGAAGAGCAGGCGCGCGACCTCCGTGCGGCCCGAACCCAGCAGCCCGGCCAGCCCGACCACCTCACCGGCATGGAACTGCAGGTCGAACGGCGCGATCGCGCCGTTGCGCCCCAAACCCTCCGCGCTGATGACCGCCTTGCCGACCGCGGGCCGGATGTGCTCGGTGAGCTCCTCCAGCTCGCCCAGTGCCTTGCCAATCATCAGCTGTACCAAGCGTTTGCGCTCGAGCTCGGCCACCATGTGCTCGCCCACCAGGGCGCCGTTGCGCAGGATCGTCACCCGATCGCAGATCTCGTACACCTGCTCAAGGAAGTGGGTGACAAACAGGATCGCGACCCCCTCGGCCTGCAGCCGCCGCATCACGCCGAACAGCTGCTCCACCTCGCCCCTGTCCAAACTGGACGTCGGCTCGTCGAGGATCAGCACCTTGGCCGAGATGCCGACAGCGCGCACGATCGCGACCAATTGCTGGATCGCCAGCGGATACGACCCGAGCGGCGCCGAAACGTCGAGCGTGAGCCCGACCCGCTTCACGAGCTCCTCCGCGTCGCGCCGCATCTTGGCCCAGCGGATCGACCCCGCCCGCCTCGGCTCGCGCCCCAGAAAGAGGTTTTCCGCCACCGACAGGTTGGTGCACAGATTGACTTCCTGGTACACAGTGCTGATCCCGGCCTTCTGCGCCTGCAGCGGGCTGGTGATCCGCACGACCTCCCCGTCGAGGGTGACCTGACCGGCGTCCGGATTGTAGACGCCGGTCAGCACTTTGATCAGGGTTGACTTGCCCGCGCCGTTTTCGCCCATCAGCGCGTGGATCTCACCGGGAAACAGCCGGAAGTCCACGCCCGCCAGCGCGCGGGCGCCGGAGAACTCCTTGCTGATGCCCTTCATCTCAAGGACCGGCTTAGCCATGGCTCAGTATTGCCTCGTGGGGAGCGCAGCGGCAGCGTCCGCCTGGTAGAAATCTTTCTCGATCGTGATGATTCGCTTCTCCACCGATTGCCCGGCCTTGACCTTCTTGACCAACTCCATCAGCTGCGGGCCGAGCAGCGGGTTGCACTCCACGATGCCGTTGATCTTCCCGGCCACCAGGGCGGTCATCCCGTCCTTGATGGCGTCGACCGTCACGATCCTGATGTCGGTCCCCGGCTTCTTGCCGGCCGTCTCGATCGCCTGGATCGCACCGAGTCCCATGTCGTCGTTCTGCGCGTACAGTGCGTTGATCTCCGGGTGCGACTTGAGGAAGGCCTCCATGACCTCCTTGCCCTTGGCCCGCGTGAACTCGCCCGTCTGCGTGACGACAATCTTGAACTTGGACTCGCTCGCCATGGCATCCGCGAAGCCCTTCGTGCGCTCGATCGCCGGAGCCGACCCGGTCGAGCCCTCCAGCTGAGCGATGTTGACCGCGGTCATGTCCTGGCAGATCTTCTTGAACATCGCGGCCGCTCGCTTGCCCTCGTCCGTGAAGTCGGAGCCCAGCAGCGACACATACAGCGACGGGTCGGCCTCGACACCACGGTCGGTCAGGATCACCGGAATCTTGGCGTCCTTGGCCTCCTTCAGCACGGCATCCCAACCCGTCACCTTCAGCGGCGAGAACGAGATGACGTCGACCTTCTGCTGGATGAACGAACGCACCGCCGCGATCTGGTTCTCCTCCTTGCCCTGTGCGTCGGAGAACTGCAGCGTGATCCCGGCCGCGGTCGCGGAGTCCTTAATCGACTGCGTATTGGCCGTGCGCCAACCACTCTCCGACCCCGTCTGCGAGAACCCGAGCGTGATCTTGCTGGTGTCGCCCGTGGTCGAGCCGCCGTCCTTGGCACATGCGGCGAGCCCGCCGGTCGCTGCCGCGGCGACAGCCGCGGTCAGCAGGCTCCTTCTGCTGATCATTTTTTCTCCTTCGGGGGTACCGGTGAAAATCCTGCGCTTTGCGGGCAGGGTCGCCATCGTGTGCGTTCACGGCGACGCAAACCCGTCCGATTCTGTTAGTGCATAGGTGTTTTGTTGGCCCCGCGTCCACAGCAGTGTGAGCGTTAACATATCGTGCTGTCAACATCCGCGAAACAATCCGGTGAGGATTGCGGCCGAACCGTTGCCGGTGGAGCGCGATAGTCTATGACCTCGAGAACGGTAAAGAGAGCCACCAAAAAGGGGCAGATCACTTGACCACATCACGAAGCGCGAGCAAGCCAGCCGTCATGACCGACGTGGCCAGGCTGGCAGGCGTGTCACACCAGACCGTCTCCCGGGTGCTCAACGGCAACCCCCAGGTGCACCCCGAGACCCGCGAACGAGTGCTGAAGGCCGTAGCCGCGCTCAACTACCGTCCAAATGCGATGGCCCGCGGGCTCGTCAGCCGGCGCTCTCGCATGCTCGGTGTGGTCAGCTTCGACACCATCCTGTTCGGCCCGGCCTCCACTCTGCTCGGCATAGAGCGAGCGGCCCGCGCCGCGGGCTACGGGGTCAGCATCGCGACCCTCGAGCGAGTCGACCGGCAGAGCGTCCTGCTCGCCGCCAACAACCTCGCCGACCAGGGCGTCGACGGCATCATCATCATCGCGCCCCAAATGGCCGCGGCAGCCGCCCTGCACAGCCTGCCCCCCGGCATCGCCGCCGTCGCAGTCGAGTCCGGCCAAGACAGCGGCCTGCCCTCCGTGTCCGTCGACCAGATCCTCGGCGCCCGCCTTGCCGTGCAACACCTCCTCGACCTCGGCCACAAAACCGTGTGGCACATCGCGGGCCCCACCGACTGGCTCGAAGCCCGCGACCGCGTCAACGGTTGGCGCCAAACCCTCACCGACGCGGGCACCCCCATCCCACCGATGATCGCAGGCGACTGGAGCGCCCAATCCGGTTACGCCGCAGGCGTCGCGCTCGCCGGCCAGTCCGACGTGACCGCCGTCTTCGCGGGCAACGACCAGATGGCCCTGGGCCTCCTGCGAGCCCTGCACGAGCGAGGCCTGCGCGTCCCCGAAGACATCAGCGTCGTGGGCTTCGACGACATCCCGGAAGCGGGCTTCCTCTTACCCCCGCTCACCACCATCCGCCAAGACTTCGACGAAGTCGGCCGCCGCAGCATGGCAACGCTCCTTCAGCTCCTCTCGTCCGCCACCACCTCCTTTGCCGCCCCAGTTGCGCCGACTCTCGTGCAGCGCAGTAGCACCGCGGAGCCGACGCGCTAGTGCAGCTCCGCGTTAATCCTTGAGGGGTCAGGCTGCTTTGAGTGGTCGGCCGTCGTAGGTCCATCGGAAGGGTTTGGCGGTGCGGTTGTAGACGGTGACGAATTTGTCGATCCGGTCGGCGAG
>JBIOYB010000067.1:0-4902 GCA_044869915.1 Allorhizocola sp. | reverse complement strand
CTCGCCGACCGGATCGACAAATTCGTCACCGTCTACAACCGCACCGCCAAACCCTTCCGATGGACCTACGACGGCCGACCACTCAAAGCAGCCTGACCCCTCAAGGATTAACGCGGAGCTGCACTAGGGCGCTAACCGCTCCACCTTCCACCCGGCTTCGGTCCGCCGGTAGCGCAGGCGATCGTGCAGCCGATTGGGACGGCCCTGCCAAAACTCCACCTCATCGGGCACAACGCGCAGGCCACCCCAGTTGTCGGGCAGCGGCACCACGCCCGGGAACCGCTCGGCCATCCGTTCGAACTCGGCCTCGAGCGCCTCCCGGTCGGGCAGCACCCGCGACTGGGCGCTGGCCCACGCGCCCAGCTGCGACTCGCGCGGGCGCAGGGCGAAGTAGGCCGCGCTCTCCTCGCGGCTGACGCGCTCAAGCCGGCCCACGACCACGACCTGGCGATGCATCGGGTACCACGGGAAGACCAGACTGGCCTGCGGGTTGGCCTGCGCCTCGGTGCCCTTGCGCGAGCCGTAGTTGGTGTAGAACACCAGCCCGCGCTCATCGAACTCCTTGAGCAGCACCGAGCGGGCGCTCGGCCGCGCCTCCGGCGTCGCCGTGGCCACGATCATCGCGTTGGGCTCGGGCAGGCCGAACCCGACGGCCTCGGCCATCCACCGGCCGAACTGCGCGGCCCAGCCAACAGCAAGATCCTTTTCGGACAGCCCGCCCTCCTCGTATTCCTGCCGCATCCGCCATAGGTGGGTCGGGCTCACGTTGGCCGACGCGCCCGATGTGCTCATCATCACCACATCATTCTTTACACGCTCGCTTGGATGGCCAAGAAGGCTTTCGCGCGGCAAGATGTGCTCGAAACACTGCGCAAGTCAACGTCGATGAACACCAGGAGTGAAGATGTCCGACTTCAAGCCGGGCCTTGAGGGCGTCACCGCCTTCGAAACCGAGATCGCCGAGCCCGACAAGGAGGGCGGCTCGCTTCGCTATAGAGGTGTCGACATCGAAGACCTGATCGGCCAAGTTTCGTTCGGCAATGTGTGGGCGCTGCTCTCGGACGGCAAGTTCGGGCCGGGTCTGCCGCCCGCCGAGCCGTTCCCGGTGCCGGTGCACTCCGGCGACATCCGCGTCGACGTGCAGTCCGCGGTCGCCATGCTCGCACCCTACTGGGGGCTCGGCCAGCTGCTCGACATCTCCGACGACCAGGCGCGCGAGGATCTGGCCCGCGTGTCGGTCACCGCGCTGTCGTTCGTCGCGCAGTCGGCCCGCGGGCTGGGCCTTCCGGCCGTGCCGCAAAAGGAAATCGACAAGGCGCAGACGATCGTCGAGCGCTTCATGAAGCGGTGGCGCGGCGAGCCCGACCCGCGGCACGTCAAGGCCGTCGACGCCTACTTCATCTCGGCCGCCGAGCACGGGCTCAACGCCTCCACGTTCACCGCGCGCATCGCCGCCTCGACCGGCGCCGACGTCGCGGCCTGCATCTCGTCGGCCATCGGCTCACTGAGCGGGCCGCTGCACGGCGGCGCGCCGAGCCGCGTGCTGCACATGATCGAGGGCGTGGAGCGCTCCGGCGACCCGGAGGGCTACGTCAAGGGCGTGCTCGACCGGGGCGAGCGGCTGATGGGCTTCGGCCACCGCATCTACCGCGCGGAAGACCCGCGCGCCCGAGTGTTGCGCCGCACCGCCAAGGAGCTGGGCGCGCCCCGGTTCGAAGTGGCCGAGGCGCTGGAAAAGGCCGCGCTCGCCGAGCTGCGCGCCCGCCGGCCCGACCGGGTGCTCGAGACCAACGTCGAGTTCTGGTCGGCCGTCGTGCTCGACTTCGCCGAGGTGCCCGCGCACATGTTCACGTCGATGTTCACCTGCGCGCGCGTGGCCGGCTGGTCGGCGCACATCCTGGAGCAGAAGAAGCTGGAGCGGCTGGTCCGCCCGGCGGCGCGTTACGTCGGTCACGGCCCGCGCAAGCCCGCCGAGGTCGAGGGCTGGGACTCGATCCCCCACGGGCTCTAGCCGATCACACGCGGATCGCCCGGCGGCGCCTGGACTGAGCGATCTTGAAGGCACGGTCTTTGCCATCAAGATCCGGAGGGAAGACAGCCGGAGCTTCGCCCTCATCAACCGCTCCCAGTTTCGGTGGCCAGCCACCGCACGAGGGCGTCGCCTTTGGGGCGATCCGCTGCGCGTTGCTTCGCACGCGCCAAAATTATGGTGACCATCACCGTCCAATGCATGGACCGCTATAGGGATCATGCTGGGTTGACGTGGAAAGATGCGGAGCATGGCTGAACCGCTTCGCATACCCGCTGAGCTCCTGCCCGCCGACGGACGCTTCGGCTGCGGCCCGTCCAAGGTGAGCTCGTCCGCCGTAGAGGCGCTGGGCGCCGCCGCCCAGGGCTTCCTGGGCACGTCACACCGGCAAAAGCCGGTCAAGGATCAGGTGGCGCGGCTACGGCGCGGTCTGTCCGAGTTCTTCGGGCTGCCCGAGGGCTATGAGGTCGTGCTGGGCAACGGCGGCACGACCGCGTTCTGGGAGGTCGCGGCGTTCTCGCTGATCCGCGACCGGGCGCAGCTCGCGACGTTCGGCGAGTTCGGGGCCAAGTTTGCCAAGGCGATCAAGGACGCGCCGTTCCTCGGCGAGCCGACCGTGCACAAGGGTGAGCCCGGCGGAGCCGCGTTTTTGCAGGCGGAGGCCGGAGTCGACGCTTACGGCGTACCGCATAATGAAACATCGACCGGCGTGGCGCTTGCCGTTGCGCGGGTTGAGGGTGCCGACCCCGGGGCTTTGATGCTGCACGACGCGACGTCGGCGGCGGGCGGGCTGGCGGTCGACCTCACCCAGAGCGATGTCTACTATTTTGCGCCACAGAAGTGCTTCGCCTCCGACGGCGGGCTGTGGATCGCGCTGCTGTCGCCGGCGGCGATCGCGCGCGCCGAGGAGATCAAGGCATCCGGGCGCTACATCCCCGCGTTCCTCGACCTGGTCACAGCGATCGAAAATTCGCGGCTCGAGCAGACGCTCAACACACCCGCGCTGGCCACGGTGTTCCTCGCGGCGGAGCAGACCGACTGGATGAACGCGCAGGGCGGCCTCGACTGGGCGGTGCGCCGCACGGCCGAGAGCGCCGAGGTCATCTACGGCTGGGCGGAGAAGTCGGCCTATGCGACGCCGTTCGTGAGCGACCCGGGGCTGCGCTCCAACGTGGTGGCCACAATCGATTTCGTGGACGACATCGACGCCGCTGCACTGGCCAAGACGTTGCGCGCCAACGGGATCGTCGACACCGAGCCCTACCGCAAGCTCGGGCGCAACCAGCTGCGCGTCGCGCTCTACCCGGCCGTCGAGCCATCCGACGTGGCCGCACTCACCGCATCCATCGACTACGTGATCGAACGGCTCTGATTCTGGCGCGTGCGAAGCAACGCACGGGCGGCATCGCCTTTAAGGCGGTGGTTGCATCGCGATTTGCGAGGTGCTTCGCACACACGCAAATCGGACGCGCCCACCGCCGCGATCCCGCATTAAGCGTTAGCTCGGCGTGGCGGGTGCCATTATTGGCGCTCGCCACGTACGGTGTCACGGAGGAACGTCACGCCGTGGGCAATCCCCCGTCCGCGGCTGAGCCGAGGGGATGGAGGACAGCGTGCGACCTGTACGGTTCGTTGCCCTGTCCGAGGATGGCCAGGCGCTCGTGCTCGCCGACGAGGTCGGCCGGCTGCTCTCCCTGCCCATCGACGACCGGGTCAGCGGCGCCGTCGACCCGAGCAAGGCGGGGTCGGGCACCGTCACGATCGCCGCGGTGCCGTTCGACGCCAGCAACAACCTGTCGCCGCGCGACATCCAGGCCCGCATCCGCAGTGGCGAGAGCGCCGACGACGTCGCGCGCATCGCCGGCGTGCCAGTCGACCGGGTGCTGCGCTATGCCGGGCCGGTGCTGCAGGAGCGGGCCATGCTCGCCCAGCACGCACGCCGGACACGCTTGAAGACTTCGGACAAGGGCACGACCCTGGCCGACGTGGTGGACGGGCGGCTCGCCCAGCACGGCATCGACACCGAAAAGATCTCCTGGGACGCTTACCGGCGCGAGGACGGCACCTGGCGTGTCGTGGCCACCTGGCCGTCGGGCAAGGCCACGGCGCAGGCGGTGTGGGAGCTCGACCGCAACCGGCAGTCCGTCGCACCGCACGACGACATGGCGCAATACCTGTGCGCCGAGCGCCCGACCCAGATCCTCGGCCAGGACCCGTCCGCGGGTCAGGGCCCTGTGACCAGCCGCAGCGGGCGTGACCTCGGCGGGCACGGCCTGCCGGCCGCGGCCGACCCGAGCCGCCGGCCCGGCCGCGACCCGATCCGCGCCGGACGCGACGCACTCATCGCCGCGATGGACCGGCCGCTGGGCAGCGGGCCCGGACGCGGCCTCGACGCTCCGGCCGACACCACGCCGCGGCAGCGGCCGTCGCACACCGGCAGCGCGTTCGAGCAGGACCCGGACGCGCCCAAAGAAGTTCCCGCGGTGCCTTCGCTCGCGGTGCTGCGCCCACGCCGGCAGGCGGCCACCGAGCCGGGTTCGGCCGCCGACAAGCCGCGCAAGCGCCTGCCCAGCTGGGACGATGTGCTGTTCGGCGGGGCGCCGGCAGCACGCGAGAGCTAGCCTCAGCGGAATTTTCTTATAGGGTGAATGAATGGAGTTCACCACCCTGGGGCGGACAGGCCTCACCGTCAGTCGGTTGTGTTTGGGAACCATGAACTTCGGACCGAAGACGTCCGAAGAGGACAGCCACGTGATCATGGATCGTGCGCTCGAACACGGCATCAACTTCTTCGACACCGCGGACGTCTATGGTTGGCAGCTCGGCGCGGGCGTCACCGAAAGCATCATCGGGCGGTGGCTCGCCCAGGGCGA